>NZ_JABBYO010000026.1 GCF_012958305.1 Tautonia rosea
TCCGCATCGGGTCCGAAGGCTGGCATCCGAAAGGTGTAAGCCTCCGATCGCAGGCCTGAGACACCCTCCCTGACTGCCCCAGCCAGGTAGGCCGGCGTCAGCTTCTCGTGCGGATCCGTCAGTCTTGGCGTGCGTTGATAGGGGACCACCTGGAGATAGGCACCGCCGAGGGTCCGGCTCACCTCCTCGATCGGCGGCGGACGGTCGGTATCGCGCTGGTGGCAACGGACACAACCGACCCGGGACAGGTGCCGCTGCCGGGTGTCGAACGGAGAGGGGTGGATTTCCATGCTCGCCACCGCCAGGTAGGCGGTAATTGCGTCGTGAGTTGGGTCATCGAGGGTGTATCTCGGGCCATCGTCGCCGATTCGCTCCAGGCATCCGTGGGTGACCTTGCCTGAGAAGGGGATGTCGCGAGGGCTCCCCAATCCCAGACCAGGATGGCAGGACATACAGCCCCGCTCGGTCATGAGAGCCGTCGCCACCTCCGCCCCTCCCCCTCGTACTCCGAGTCGACGGGCCACGGCCCGGATCTCCTCCGGGGTCGGGGTCTCGATCCCTCGCTCACGCTTCAAGGAGGGAGACCACATAAGTAAATATGCGGTGATGTCCTTGGATTCAGTGGGTGAGACAGGCAACCGAGGCATCCGGCCGTCAGGGTAACGGGCGTGCGGGTTGCCCAGGAAGGACACGAGATCATCCTCGCTCATCCGATCGGCCAGCCCTTCAAAGCCGAACCGATCTCGGTTTGGCTGTTCCGACTGATCCTGGTCGGGCACGAGGTGGCAAGCCACGCACCCGATCGAGAGAAATGCCCGACGCCCCGCCCGGTGGTCCCCCACCGATGAATCGTTGTCCGCGCGGTCCACGTCCCTTCGGCCCAGGAGATCCGCAAGGATCCACCGTTCGACCTCACCTGTCCGGTCCTCGGCAAACAGGGCAGGCATCCGAGCTCCGGCCCGCGTCCGAGCCGGATCGTCGAGCCAGTGCATCAACCAGTCTCGATCCAGTCGACGCCCCGCATCGGCCAGTGACGGACCCGGCGGTGGGTCGTCAACACCGGGTAAGGCTCCCTGATGGCATCGGGCGCAGCCAAAACGGCCGATCGCCTCCCTCCCGGCCATCGCCTTTTGATCGCGCGTAAGTTCCGGTGTGATACGCTCGACGAGGTGGCTGAGCCGCCACGCGGGAAGCGGTTCCGGCGCGAACGTTGGACCTTCCCAGTGGATCTGGAGCCGAGCCGGGGTCGCCTTCAGCGATCGGTAGCGAATCCACACACGGTAACGCCCAGGTGGCTTCGAGAGCGGCTCAACCGATTCGAGCACGTTCGTATCTGAGTGGCCAATCCCTCGGAGGACGGAGACTCCGTCGACTACCATTTCCAACTCGCCCCCGAGAAACGCGTGAAACGTGATGGGGCCGGTGTCGTTGACCAGCAGGACCCCGTCCCACTCCACCTCGAATGGTCCGTCCGGGATGCGCGGATGCGGGCTGGAATGCGATAGGGCGAACGCCGGTTTCGCATCTACCCGGTGGAGGGCAGGCCCATTTCCATCGACGGAGCGGTAAACGGCGATTAAACCCGGTGCCACGTCCTCCGGTCCAAGGTCAAGCGGTCCGTCAGACTCATCCGATGCCCAGAGCGTCCCACTCATCAGAGCGATCACAAGCGCCAGCAATGGGCAGGAGGAAAGAACCCTGAACTTGCAATGCGTCATCGGAATTACCTCATCGCCGTCGACTCGTCGTCCTCACACCGGGTGATGACTCAGGCGAGGATCCCTGTGATCGGGCGACCGCCCTGCGCGATCGGCACTGGCCGGCCCGTTCGATCGGCGACAGTCATCTCCGGGTCGATGCCAAGGCAGTGATAGATCGTGGCGCAGAGGTCGGCCGGGCGGACTGGGAGGTCCTTCACAAACGCCGCCTGGGAATCGGAGGCCCCGTAAACGGTGCCACCCTGGATTCCCGCCCCGGCGAGGGTGACGCTGTAACAGTAAGTCCAGTGATCCCGCCCGGCGTTCCCGTTGATTTTCGGGGTGCGTCCCATCTCGCTCATCACCACCACCAGCGTCTCATCGAGCAGTCCACGGGCCTCCAGATCCTCCAGGAGGGCCGAAAAGGCGAGATCGAAAAACGGCAGGTTGTAGTCCTTGAGGATCGCGAAGTTCCTGCCGTGCGTGTCCCAGCCGTCGTGCTGCAACCGAAGGCGCTCCCAGTAGAGATCCCAGGTCACATTGACGAATCGCACCCCCGCTTCGACCAGTTTTGAGGCGATCAGCGCACTGTTCCCAAACAAGGTGCGGCCGTAGCGGTCGACCCGGATCGGATCGACATCCGAGAGGTCGAAGGTTCGTCGAGCCTGCTCCGAGGTCAACAGGTCGAACGCCCGCCGCTGGCTGCGGTCGTACTGATCATAGGATACCTGCATCTGATTGTGCCGGAGTTGCCCCTCGAACTGCTGCAGCAGCCCTCGACGCCGGTCGAGCCGATCGAGCGTGATCCCCTCGGCAGTCGTCGCGTTCGGGATTGATGGCACCCCTCGAAGGACCTGGGGATACCACGGCCGCTCCTCAGGCGTGCCGTCATCGAGGTGTGGATCGCACTCAGAGCAAAGCGGGTCGAACCGCTTGCCAAGGAAGCCAGCATAGGGCCCCGGCCTCCGGATCGACTGGCCCCATCCAAGATAATTAGGGATATAGACATAATCAGGAAGTGCCCGTTCCTCCTTTCGAAGCGACTCGACCACCGATCCCATGCTCGGCGGGTACGTCTCGCTTGTCGAGACAATGTCGGGCGGGATCACCTCCCAGCCGGTGTAGCTCGGCAGCGGGTTGTGACACCCCGCGCTATGGGTCATCGATCGCACGACTGCCAGACGATGAGCCCAGCGTGCCGTCAGTGGCAGGTGCTCGCAGACTTCCAGGCCGGGCACACTGGTGGCGATTGGCCGAAACTCGCCCCGCACTCCGGACGGCGCCTCAGGCTTCATGTCCACCATGTCCTGCGTCGCCGCGCCTCCCAGCAAGTAAAGAACGATCACACTCCTGGCCTTGCCTCGATTCGATCCAGAGGCCTCCTCGGCCCGGAGGAACTCCGGCAGCCCGAGCCCGAGCCCAGCCCCAAGCGTCATCGCCCCGGCCCGCAACGCCTCGCGGCGTGTGACCCCATCGCAGCACCGTTTCGGACTGCCGAGCATCGAGATCATCGTCGGTCCTCTCTTACCGTATGGTGGCTCACCGGGCGAGCCGAACCGCCTCGGCACCGGCCAGTCTATCGGGACCTCCCCCAGTACTCAACAAATGAATCATTTGATGTAATCTTTCCTGTTCTGGATCTCTTACTGGTTGTTCGTTCATGTCCTTATTCATGAAACCTGATCACATAATAATGATTATCAGACCCTACGGCTCTGATCAAGCCGCGCTGGACGGTTTCTCTCGGAATCCTAGGGATGGGTCGGGAGCCAAGTGTTTCCTCGGCTTCGATCTGAGAGAAACGACCTGAAACTCGAGGCAGCCAGGTTATCGATCTTCAGGGTTCAAGCTTCTTGTCGGAACCGGGGTATTGCTTTTGCCCAAAGGGATTGAATAACCGCGGACAGCCGCGGTGTGGTCCACAGGTCGGTCGTGTCCAAAGGCCATCGGGCGTTTTGCTCAGCCAGGAGAGGACCGACCGCTTCTGACGAGTCGACAACTTGAGATGAGTTTGGGCCTTTGGAGCGTTTGCCACGATGGTCCTGGCGCCCCGACGTCTGATCGGAGATGATCGGAGGGAACTTCGATGGACGACGAGTCGCCATGAAGCCCGACTCGATCAACGATCGTGAGCCTATCCTGAATGATTGCGATACCGGCATGGGGACCAACGCCGTTGCGGTGCACCCCCGCGTCAGCACGACTTAAGCCCGAAGGCTGAAGCATCGACGCCGCGAAAGGACGCCTCGATCGTTCCCAAGTGCCAAGCGGTGTGGGCAGACGCCGAAGTGGTTCGAGCACTCCGCGCAGATCATCACCGCGATCGAGGCCGCCCGTCAGCTCGGATTCCCCGTGATCGAACAGGTCTCGTTCACTCGATTCCACCAACCTCAACGGTCACGGCCATGACGATCGGGGCAGAGGCGTCCCGACCTTTGCGAAGCTCGATCCGTTCGATGAGGTCGTCGGGACGCTCGGGACGGATGGTGAGGTATCGAAGCTGCCGGCCCCCGAGTTCGAAGGCAAGAGTCGAACCAGGGACGTCGACCCGACGGATATAATCGGCCAGGTGGATCCCATTGCGCAACGGATGGTCCTCGGTCGTGCCGTCGGCATAGTGAAGTCGGACGATCATCGAGATCGACCCCTCGTCACCGAAAGGGTACGACCAGCCGCCGACGCCGCCCAGCAGGTGAATAACCTCGGCCGGTGCATTGACCGGAAGCTCGACAACCCGAGGCATTCGGGGCGGGGTCCTGCCCTGCGGCCCATGGAGGAGAATCGCATTGGGCACCCGATCGCCCTGCGGGTCAACGAGCTGGAACGGGACCCCCTCGACCGTCTTGGTCGACCAGTCGTCAAAGACGAGCCGCTCGGTCCGAGACTCCTCGTCGAAGAACATGCCGCGGGTACTGACAACCGTGGCGGCCTTGCGCAGATCAAGCGGCAAGTACTTGCCCGGCCTCGTCAGGAAGGTGATCAGGTCGGCGAGCTGCTCGGGCGTGGCCTGCTGTTCAAAGCCCTCGGGCATCACCGACTTGTCGGAGGCGATGAACTCGTCGAGGTCGTCTCGGAGAATCGTATGAGACTTCCCTTCGGTATCGATCAGTTCGAGTGAGGTCCGCGTCTCGGCGGCGAGCAGGCCGCTGAGGATCCGGCCGTCGATCGTGGCTACCGTGTACTGCACGAAATTCCCCTCGACCTCTCGGCTGGGGTCGAGAATGTGCACGAGCAGTTCCTCGGCGGGATGGGCGGCCATGCCGGTCAGGTCGGGTCCGACCTTCCCCCCCTCGCCCGAATGCTGGTGGCACTTGGAGCAGAGGGTTTCATACACGGCGCGGCCGGAGGTCGGATTGCCTCCGGCCAGGACGACCGGGGCGAGTTCGTCAATCACCCGCTGACGGTCCGGATTGGGCAAGCCGCCTCCCCGAGCAAGCAGGGTCGAGGCCCGCTCGGCAATCGCGGCGTCCGGGTGGCCCATCAGCACCTGCTTCTGATCCAGGGCAAGCTGGCCGACCGGGATGATCCCCTGCTCGATCCCGTCAATCAGCGAGGCGCTCCAGTCGGCCCGGCTCAGCAAGACGCGAAGGACCTCGGAGCGGACGACCGGGGTGAGCGACGGATACGCCTCGACTAGGACCGTGCCCGAGTCCGCGGCCGCGCTGCGTCCGATCGCCGAGACGAGCCCGGCGGCGAAGGCCGGCGTCGATTGCGGCGTGATTAGGGAGATCAGCTCGGCCGAGGCCCCGGCATCGGTGCGACGGAAGGTGATGAACTGCCGGGCCGTTTCCAGCCGCGCCTCCTCGGTTCGGGCGTCGTTGTCCACCTCGGTCAGGAGTCGGGTGGCGATCTCGGCCGTGTACGCCTCGAAGCCCTCGGCCCCCCATCGGTTGGCCAGGTCGACGATCTGGCCCTGCGTCTCAGCCGGGAGACTCGCGAGGAGCGTCGCCATCGACGCTTGCTCATTCTTTCCGATCGTTGCCGCCTGTCCCTCGGGCCATCCCCGGCTGATCCCGGCAATCACGGCCTGCGCGACGTCGGGATGGGCGGATGCGAGCCTGGCCATTGTCGTGCCGATCGTCTCGGCCGGGGCACCTCGGGCCTCGTGCTCGGCCACGCGATCGGCCACGGTCAGAACCGTTGTACCCGGCGTCTCGTCAAATTTGTGGGCGGCGAGTTGTTCCAGGAACGGCCGAGCGTGTGCGGCCGCAGCCGCGACGGCCGCATCACCGAGCCATCGATCGTCGTCGAAGGCACCAGAGGCGATCGCCTCGACGATCAATCCGGCGGCCATCTCCGACTCGGGACGCTCCGAGAGGGCCAGCAGCGTCGACAGCCTCACGTGCGGATCGTCGTCGTGCAGGAGATGGGATCGAATAATCGCTGACAAGGCCCTGTCGTCATCGATCGGAAGTACGCGAACCGCATTCTGTCGGACGCCGGCCGAAGGGTGTCCCAGTGCCGCGATGGCGGCATCCCTCGCCTCTCCCTCGATCGCCCCCAGGCCGTGGAGGGTCCAGAGGGCGTGAATCGCCCCCGGATTCATGCCAATCGAATCGATCGATTGATCCTTTGACAGGGCAACGAGCGCCGGCACCACATCAGTCTTGCCTCGCTCGACCAGCAACCGCTGAGCATGAAGCCGCCAGAACATGTTGTCGTGAGACAAAGACGAAACCAGGCTCTCAGCGTCTTCAGGATCGAGTTCCATCGGCTCGGCTGGGGGAGCACCTTCATAGACAACCCGGTAGATCCGGCCGTGGGTCTTGTCGCGTAACGGGGTCTCGTAGGCATTTCCCTTGCCCGTCTCGAACCCCTGAGGCGTCGGGTTGTGCTGGACGATGTAGTTATACCAGTCGATGATCCAGACGTGCCCATCGGGACCAACTTCCGCCATGATGGGTGCGGTCCATTCGTCGTCGCTGGCGAGCTGGTTCCAACCGTAGTGTGCGGCGAAGTCGGTGCCGCGACGCTCCAGAGTGAAGGTTGCCACCAGGTGGCCGGTCGGCTCCGTGACGAATGCCGAGCTGTTCCAGTAATGGTCCGGATAGGTTCGAGCCGTATACAGGGCATGACCGGCAGCGGCCGTGAACCCGCCGTGCCAGTCAACCTGGCGAACCTTCTCGGTGATCGGGAAGAACCGGTTGGAGTCGGCAATGTTCCTGAGGACCGTCGGCGCCCATCCTCGGACCGCTTCGTAATAGCGATTCGGGATCGACAGGAAGACACTCGGGCACCCGTTGGCGGTTGATCCAAAAATCAGGCCCTCCTCGCTCATGCCGACTCCCCATGAGTTGTTTGAGGTCGATCGGAGAAATTCCAGAGCCGAACCGTCGGGCCGGAACCGGTAAAACCCCTGGCCAAAGCGGTGCAACTGATCACCGACCTGGCCCTGGAAAGCCGAGTAACCGACGATCCCGTAGAGCCAGTTATCCAGGCCGTACCGCAGGTTGCTCGGCCCGGCGTGGGTGTCGTTGACTCCCCATCCGGTGAACAGGACCTCGCGGATGTCGGCCCGATCGTCGCCGTCGGTATCCTTCAAGAACAGGGTGTCGGGGGCCTGATGGACGATTACGCCTCCCTGCGCGAAGGTCAAACTTGTGGGGATGTTCAACCCTTCGGCAAACACGGTGAACGAGTCGGCCCTGCCGTCTCCCGTCGTGTCTTCACAGATCGTGATGCGATCGCGGCCTTCACCCTGTTCTCTTCGGGTATTCGGGTAATCGACGCTCTCGGTAATCCAGAGCCGGCCGAGGTGGTCCCAGGCCATGCAAAGGGGCTTGAGGATGTCCGGCTCACTTGCAAACAGTTCGACGCGGAAGCCGTTGGGCACGACAAGGCGTTTCCTCGACTCGGCGGGCTTGAGCGCTTCCTGCATTCGGCGGAGCGGCTCACCCTGGGTGCCCCACTGTTCGCCAGCCAGATAGTTCGGGATCGGCGTATCCGTCTCGATGTATGAGAACACCCCATTCCGATCCACCGCTCGAGGGCGGCTGTCGAACACCGCTCCCCGGTTGGCGGTCCATCGGATGCCGCGTTCGATGAGATCCTGGAAGCCAGGCTCGGTCCAGGTCCGGGCATCGTGGCCGTATGCCGTGTAAAAGACACGGCCGTCTCCGTGGGTCCGCACCCAGGTCCAGGGCTCCCGGCCTTCCTCATCAGCGCGGACCTGCAACAGGTGCTTCTCGGGGTTGTGCCTGGTATGGACGTAGGTTTCATCCCAGGTTCGGAACGGCTCGAACCCGTCCATGATCGGGTGGCTTGGATCGACGATCTCCGTCTCGAACTCACCGGTCCCGTGGCGGAGAAACTGCGCACCAACCAGATCAACATACGCCTGCGAATTCAGGAAGCAGTACGAAGCGCAGTGGATCGGCACGAATCCACCACCGGCCGCCACGTAGTCGAGCAGAGCCCGCTCTTGCTCGGGGGAGATGGCCTCGATGTTGGCATAAATGATCAGAGCGTCGTACGCCTTGAGGGTTTCCGGATCGAGGGCTGTTGAGATGTCCTCAGTGTAGGTCATGTCGATCCCGCGTCCGGCCATAACCGGAATCAACTGCGCGGCCCGTTCAGAGGGACGATGGTGCCCCTGATCGCCGAGAAAGAGGACTTCCAGTCGGGCCTCGTGTGGTTCTTCCGCAACAACCGAACTGTGCAACAGGCTCAGTGCCATCATGAACTGGACACAACGGATCACGAGTTCTCCCTCCGATCTTCGGGCGGGTGGATGACGTGCTCGATCACGCTGAGATGGGTGCCAAAGTGGAAGAACCCACGATCCAGGACGCATCTCCCGTTCTGGATCACCTTCGAGATGGGCACGTCCCCTTGATCTCAAGATCCTGGCCATATCGAACTGTCATGGTCAAGGTCTTGAACCGATCACCGTGAGGGCCGGCTTCGATTCCCGGAACGTTGCGGGTGAACTTGGTCCATCAAAGGGGACGCAATCCTCCCGGGGCCGTTGCTTGTTCGACATGCTTCTCCCGGTTAACTTCGAGCCCAATTCATCGACTCCCTGGTGAAGGGTCGGTGCGTCTCTTTTTTTCCAATGATCAAACGAGTCCCTAGCAAGGGTCCACTCGGCCTCGCAGGGGACTCTCTGGAGACGGCAACGGTGATCGCAATTGACCTCGGCGGCAAGGTGGCCCTGGTAACCGGCTCCGGACAGGGACTTGGAAAGGCCTCGGCCACCCTCTTGCATGCAGCCGGTGCTGCCGTGGTCATCAATTATCCCCCGGACGCAACCGGCCAGAACGCCGATCGCGCTCAAGCCGTCGCCGAGGAGCTCGGCAATCGGGCCGTGGCCCTCCCGGCCGACGTGTGCGACCCTCAGCAGATCGACACCCTGATCACCACCATTCAGGAGCAGTTTGGCCGGATCGACATCGTCGTCAACAACGCCGCAGTTATCCGGGACCGAACCCTTCGCAAGATGAGCGACGAGGAGTGGCAAACCGTGATCGAAACCGACCTGAGTGGGGTCTTCCGCGTCTGCCGGGCGGCGATCGCCTGCATGGTTGACGGCGGCCGGATCGTCAATCTCGCGTCGATCTCCGGTGTCGTTGGTTTCTTCGGGCAGGCAAACTACGCGGCGGCCAAGGCTGGGGTCATCGCCTTGACGAAAGTGCTCAGCAAGGAGTTGGCCCCTCGGCGCATCACCGTCAACGCAGTCGCTCCCGGCGTCGTCCTGACCGACATGGGCAAGTCGATTCCCGAGGAAGTCCGCGCTCGGATGCTCGCCGAGATCCCCCTGAACCGTTTTGGAGAACCGGAGGAGATCGCGCATGCGATCCTCTTCCTTGTCAGCGACCTGGCAAGTTACATCACCGGGCAGACGATCCACGTCAACGGGGGATGGTGGGCGTGACCCCTCGCATCGAAAACCTCCTGTGCTCGGCCGACGAGGCCGTCGAGGCGATCAACGACGGTCAAACCCTGGTCAGTGGTGGCTTTGTCGGAGCGGCCCATCCTGAAGCCCTCACCGCGGCGATCAAGGCCCGATTTCTCCAGACCGGCCATCCCCAAGGGTTGACCTTGCTTTACGCCGCCGGTCAGGGAGACGGCGCTGATCGTGGGCTCAATCACCTCGGTCATCGCGGATTGCTGGCCCGAGTCATCGGCGGCCACTGGGGGCTTGCTCCTCGGATCGGCCAGCTTGCGCTGGCCGATGAGATCGAAGCGTACAACTTCCCGCAGGGGGTCATCTGCCACCTGCTCCGCGATATTGCCGCCGGTCGGCCCGGATGCATTACAGGGGTTGGTCTAGGGACATTTATTGATCCGATTCACCAGGGCGGGCGCATGAATGCTAGGTCGTCGCCCGATCTGGTCCAGCGTCTCGAACTTGACGGCCGCCCCTGGTTGTTCTATCGAGCATTTCCAGTCCATATCGGCCTGATCCGAGGGACGGCCGCCGACATCCACGGCAACCTTGTCATGGATGAGGAAGCGATCATCGGCGAAGTCCTGGCCATCGCTCAGGCCGTTCACAATTGCGGAGGGACGGTCATCGCCCAGGTCCGTCGGCTCCTTCCCCAAGCGGCCCCTCCCATGTCGGTCCGAGTCCCGGGAATCCTGATCGATCGAATCGTCCTTGCCTCTGGAGATCAACACGACCAGACCTTCGCCGAGAGGTTCAACCCAACCTACTGTCGCCCCGGCAATGTAGATTTGCTCGACGACCGCCCCCGATTGTCGGCAGGCGTGCGACGGATCATTGCATCGCGGGCCTGCGATGAGCTCAAGCCGGGCGCGATCGCCAACCTTGGCATCGGGATGCCGGAAGGAATCGCTTTGATCGCTGCCGAACGAGGCTTGCTCGGAGCCGTGACCTTGACCGTCGAGAGCGGGCCGATTGGCGGCGTTCCGGCCGGCGGTCTCAGCTTTGGTGCCTCAAGCCATCCCGAGGCAATTGTTGATCAACCCGCTCAGTTCGACTTCTACGACGGCGGCGGCCTTGACTTCGCTGCCCTTGGAGCCGCCGAAATCGACCAGAAAGGAAACGTCAACGTCTCTCGATTCGGAACACGTCTGGCAGGAGTCGGCGGTTTTGTGAACATCTCACAAAACGCTCGTCGGGTGGTCTTCTGTGGCACAATGACCTCTGGCGGACTGGAGGTGGAGGTCAGCAAGGGCCGCTTGCGGATTGTCCGGGAAGGAAGCGTCCGGAAGTTTGTCCCGATTGTGGAACAGCAGTCCTATGCCGCCCACGTTGCCCGGCAGAAAGGACAGGAAGCTCTTTATGTGACAGAGCGGGCTGTCTTCCAGATGACGGAGGAGGGTCTGGAGTTGATTGAAGTCGCGCCCGGTATCGACCTTCAGCGCGACGTCATTGACCAGATGGGATTCCGACCGTTGATCCACGAACCGAAATTCATGCCGATCTCTGCTTTTGATCACGACACTGAGGACATCTAATGGATCGTCTCTGCATCGTCGCGGCCAGGCGAACACCCCAGGGGCGATTCCTCGGAGGCCTCAAACGGCTCTCTCCGGTTGATCTCGCCTGTGCCGCAGCCCGGCCGATCGTGGATCAGGTTGATGAATCGCTGATCGATCATGTCATCATCGGCAACGTACTTGGGGCCGGTCACGGAATGAATGTCGCCCGGCAGGTGGGCATTCGTCTGGGCCTGCCACCCGAAGTCCCCGCGTTTACTGTGAACATGATGTGCGGATCGGGGTTGCAAGCCGTTCGCCTGGCCGCGCAGGTGATCCGATCTGGAGAAGCTCGGGCCGTCCTATGCGGCGGCACCGAGTCAATGTCGGGTGCACCGTACTTGCTCCCTCGGGCTAGGCAAGGTCTGAAGCTGGGAGACACCCCGCTCGTTGATTCAATCCTCCGCGATGGGCTCATCGACGCCTTCGAAGGCCGACACATGGGGCTCTTGGCCGAGGCGATGGCCGAATCGTTCGACATCGACCGGAGAAGCCAGGATGCCTGGGCCGTCAGAAGTCACCAGCGCTTCGCTGACGCCGAGGCGGCCGGCGTCTTCCACGATGAACGGGTTCCCCTCGAAGGGCTCGACACGGACGAGCATCCCCGGCCAGGAACGACTCTCGACGACCTCTCACGCTTGAAGGGGGCGTTCGACCCCGAGGGGACCGTGACGGCCGGAAATGCCAGCGGAATCAACGATGGTGCCGCTATGCTGTTGCTGACCGATCATGAGCTGGCCACCCGAGCATCCTGGCCGATCCTCTGTGACTGGGTCGATTCGGTCGCCGTCGGGTGCGAGCCGTCGCAGATGGGTCTCGGCCCTGTGTACGCCTTGCGTCGCCTCTGCGATCGCAAGCGTCTTGCACTGGCCGATTGCGATGCGGTCGAGATCAACGAGGCGTTTGCCTCTCAGGTACTCGCCTGTATGCGAGCACTGCCCGTCGCCGAGGAAACGGTCAATCGCTGTGGGGGCGCCATTGCCCTCGGGCACCCGATCGGCGCCAGCGGGGCTCGGCTGGCGGTCCATGCCGCGAATCAGATCGCACGGGGGGCAGTTCATCAGGCCGCCATCAGCCTCTGTGTTGGGGGTGGCATGGGTGTGGCTGCGCTCTTGCGAGCCTCGGATTGAACCACAGATGACCCCGAACGATGTCACTCGATCCCGACACGAGCCATCTATGTTCCGAGGCCTTACCCCATGCTGATCGAGGTGGGAGCAATCGTCCTGGCCCTTGGCCTCCTGATGACGGTCGCCTATCGGGGCCTGCCCGTCATCGTTTTCGCTCCGCTCTGCGCCTTACTGGCTGCGGCGCTGTCGGGAATGCCGCTCCTCCCTGCCTACACCGAGTTGTTCATGACCGGCGTGGCCGGGTTCGTCCGGGCCTTCTTCCCTCTGTTTCTCCTGGGAGCGGTGTTCGGCAAGCTCATGGACTCGAGCGGCTCGGCCGCGGCGATTGCCGCAGCGATGATCCGGGCAATGGGGCCTCGCCACGCGATCCCGGCGGTGGTGCTGGCCGGGGCGGTCCTGACCTACGGCGGCGTCTCCCTGTTCGTCGTGGCATTCGCCGTTTATCCCCTGGGCGCGGCCTTGTTTCGCGTCGCGGACATTCCCAAGCGATTGCTTCCGGCGGCAATTGCTTTGGGGGCGTTCACCTTCACCATGGATGCCCTGCCTGGCACGCCACAGGTTCAGAACATCATCCCCACGCGCTTCTTCGGCACCGATGCGTACGCCGCACCCCTTACCGGTCTGATTGGTGGTGCTATCGTCCTGTTTGGGGGCCTCTTCTGGCTGGAACGAAGACGAGCCCGTGCTGCCCTGATTGGGGAAGGATATGGCACCGGCCACCGGAACGAACCAGCGGCCCGATCGGCCGATCGGCTTCCTTCGCTCGGGGCGGCGGTCGTCCCGTTGCTAGTGGTGCTGGCGGTCAACTTCATCTTGAGCCGGACCGCGTGGTCGGTGGAGACCTGGTACGCCGAGGCAGCGCTTCTCCGTGACTTCCCCGAGACTCGCCCTCAGGATGCAGCTTCAACCTGGGCTGTGATTGTCGCTCTTTCCGCGGGAATCCTGGCCACCCTCGGCCTGAATATCGGTCGGATGAAGGACTCGGTCTCATCCTCACTCTCGGCCGCGGCGGCGGGTTCGCTCCCGGCGATCTTCAACACGGCCTCAGAGGTCGGCTTCGGCACGGTCATCAAGACCTTGCCGGGCTTCGAGATCGTCCGATCAATGGTGCTCGATGTCAGTCGGCATGTGCTCATCTCTCAGGCGGTCGCCGTCAACGTGCTGGCTGCTATCACCGGATCGGCCTCCGGCGGCCTGTCGATTGCTCTGGAGGTCATGGGCCGTCAGGCGCTCGACGCTGCACAGGATCAGGGGATCAGCCCGGAGCTGCTCCATCGGATCGCCTCGATGGCCTCCGGAGGAATGGACACCTTACCCCACAACGGGGCGGTGATCACCCTGCTGGCCATCACCGGCCTGACGCACCGGCAGTCGTACCCGGACATCTTTGTGATCACCCTGATCAAGACCGCCGCGGTCTTCCTCCTGGCCGCGGCAGCCTCGGCTCTGGCGGGGTGATAATCGACCACCCCACCCAAACTCGTTGCATTACCAGATCTTCACTCGTTCCTCTGGAGGCAGGTAGAGGGCATCTCCTTCCTTCACGCCGAACGCCTCGTAGAACTCGGGCATGTTGCGAATGACCCCGTTGCAGCGGAACTCGGCGGGGGAGTGGGGATCGGTGGCGAGTCGGCGGGTCAGTTCGGCGTCTCGGTACTTAGTCCGCCAGACCTGAGCCCATCCCATGAAGAACCGTTGATCGCCGGTCAGGCCGTCGATTACCGGTGCTTCCTTCCCATCCAGCGAGATCCGGTAGGCCCGGTGGGCGATGGTCAGGCCTCCCAGGTCGCCGATGTTTTCACCGATCGTCAACGCTCCGTTGACCGTCTGGCCGGGAAGCTGGGCGGGCTCGAACGAGTTGTACTGCTCGATGAGCATCCCGGCGCGGACCTCAAACTCCTCACGGTCCGAGTCGGTCCACCAGTCGTTCAGATTGCCGACGCCATCATATTTGGAACCCTGGTCGTCAAATCCGTGACCGATCTCGTGACCGATCACCGCGCCGATGGCCCCGTAATTGACGGCGTCGTCGGCCTCCAGGTCGAAGAACGGGGGCCGGAGGATGGCGGCCGGGAAGACGATCTCATTCATGCCCGGGTTGTAGTAGGCATTGACCGTCTGCGGGGTCATGAACCACTCGCCGCGGTCGACCTGCTGGCCGAGTTTCTTCAGGTTCCGATCGACCTCGAAGGCGGTCGCACGCTGGATGTTGCCAACGAGGTCATCGGGCACAATCTCCAGCGCCGAGTAGTCTCGCCAGGTGTCGGGATAGCCGATCTTGGGGTTGAAGGTCTCGAGCTTCTCGAGGGCCTTCGCCTTGGTGTCCTCGCCCATCCAGTCGAGCCCGTTGATCCCCTGGCGATAGGCTTCGATGAGGTTGGCGACCAGCTCCTCCATGCGCTCCTTGGCCCGGGGCGGGAAGTGCTCCTCGACGAACAGCTTACCCACGGCCTCGCCGAGCGACCCCTCGACGACCTGCACCCCCCGCTTCCACCGGGGGCGGTTCTCCTCGGCCCCGGTCAGGGTTTTGCCGAAGAAGTCGAAGTTCTCAGCGACGATTGCCTCGTTTAGATACGGGGCATAGGCGTGGAGGACGTTCCAGGTCAGCCAGGTCTTCCACTGGTCGAGGGGGACCTCGTCCAGAACCTCAGACATGGCCTCGAAGTAGCTCGGTTGGGCGATGATCACCTGGTCGATGTCGTCCGCACCGTAGGCTTCGAAAAATCGGGGCCAGTCGAAGCCCGGAGTGAGTTCGGCGAGGGCCTCAAGGTCCTTCTTGTTGTAGGTAAGGGTGGCGTCTCGACTCCGGACGCGGTCCCAGTGGTGCGAGGCAAGCTGGGTTTCCAGGTCCATGATCTGGCGGGCTTTTTCCTCGGCGTCGGGAAGGTCTGCCAGAGAGAACATCCGGGCAATATGAGACTCGTAAGCCTCTCGGATCGGTGCGAACTTCTCGTCGCGGTAATACGACTCGTCCGGCAGACCGATCCCGCCCTGGAACAAGTTGATGATGTAAGCATCGGACTGCTTCGCATCAGTGTCGACATAGCCGCCGAAGAGGCCACTCACGCCGACTCGTTCCAGTTCCGCGATCGTTCGGAGAAAATCATCCTTGGATTCGATGGCATCAACCGTCGCCAGCTCGTCTCGGATCGGCTCCAGACCAAGCTGTTCGACGCGATCCTCATCCATGAAGCTGGCGAACAGGTCGCCGACCTTCTGGGTCTCGGAGCCTGGCGGACCACCGGTCTCGGCCGCTTGCTCGATCAGGGCCTTGAGGTCTTCTTCGGCCTCGTCTCGAAGCGCGTAGAAGGCCCCGTCGGCCGATCGATCGGCGGGAATCTCGGCCTCGGCCAGCCACTTCCCATTGACGTAACGGAACAGATCGTCCTGAGGACGAACAGCCGAATCGGCGTTCGAGAGGTCGATACCCGATCGAAGCGTCGGCGTTGAGGTATCGGCCGGGTCGGAGGCGCGAAGGCTTTGGACGGCGATCAGAAGCAGCGACGCGACCATTGCGCCGCGGACCGGATCAGTCATCGAATGAGGCTCCTGGGGTGAATCCTGCGTGCTCGGGGCTGGTGGCGAAGCGTCCTCGATCGGACCCGTTGTCCCGACGAAGGGAATCCAACCCGGCGACACTGTGGCAAAACGTCCGCACCATTGCAGCCGATTGCTCGATTCGATTCCAGGTCATTCACGCGGCGAAGGGGATAGCTCCTCCTGATCTTGCCCCATCCGATTGGACTCGGCGGGGCGAGGCAACGGTTCCCCTGAGGGAGGGTGTCAGGCATAATTAGCCCCGATCGGTCGGGGTTCTCACGGCCGATGACGCCAGGCGATGAAGGATCAATGAGGAGTCTTCTTGTGCATCGAACGCGACCTCACCGATTGAATCGGTCCGCGATCTTCGCGGCTCTGCTGACCCTTTTGACAGGCTCGGAGGTCGGGGCCGACGATCCGGGAGTGGTCGAGAGCCGAGACGCGCTGGCCTTGCCCCGGATCGGCAGCGGAGGCCGGTCGCCGGTCCACGTTGATCCCGTCGAGGCGAGGGTCGTCTCCGGGGACTGGTCGATGCCGGTCGAGGGTGATCGGGTGGCGATGCCCGACGGCCAGTCGCGCACCTGGCAGGCGATCGCGAGCGGTGAGGACGGCTGGTTTCAGGGCCGCGAGCTTCGGGGGGGCTACGTTGCGGTGGAGGTGGACTCGGACGTAGATCGAGTGATGATCCTCGAAGCCGCCGGACACTCGATGGTCTACGTCGACGGCGTCCCCCGGACGGGCGACCCGTATGGCTACGGCTGGCTTCGCCTTCCGGTGGCCTTGAAGGCTGGCCGAACCCCCCTGCTCTTCTCGGTCGGTCGCGGTCGGCTCCGGGCACGGCTGGTCGAGCCGGAGCAACCACTGTCGCTTGACTCGAATGACCCGACCCTCCCGGACCTCGTCGAGGGCGAGGCGGTCGAGACGGTCGCGGCGGTCCTCGTGCGGAACGCCTCGAAGACCACAGCCACCGATCTGACAATCGAGGCGAGCGTCGGAAACGTCGGCGAGACGCCCGGAGCGTTGACCAAGGTTCCCCCCCTGCTCCCCCTGAGTGTCCGCAAGGTGGGGTTTGCCATGCGATCGACGGCCCCTGCCGATCCAGGAATGGGATCGGTCCCGATCATCGTTCGCCTGGTCGAAAAGAACGGCGACGCTCGCCGGGTGCTCGATGAGGTTCGGTTCGATCTCAACGTGCGGACTCCCGAGCAGAGTCGAAAACAAACGTTCATCAGTGGAATTGACGGTAGCGTTCAGTATTACGCGCTGCAGCCGATGACGCCGGTTGAGGTTGAGGACGATCGCCCCCCTGCCCTGTTCCTCTCCCTGCACGGGGCGTCGGTCGAGGCGATCGGCCAGGCCAATGCCTACGCCCCGAAGACGTGGGGGCATCTGGTGGCCCCCACGAACCGACGCCCCTACGGCTTCGACTGGGAGGACTGGGGGCGGCTCGACGCCCTGGAGGTCCTGGAGCACGCCCAGGCATCGCTCGGCACCGATCCGAACCGGACCTATCTGACCGGCCACTCGATGGGAGGCCACGGGACGTGGCACCTCGGCGTCACCTTCCCCGACCGCTGGGCGGCCATCGCCCCGAGCGCGGGGTGGGTGAGCATGTGGTCGTATGCTGGCGCGTCGCAGAGAGACGCGGCCGACGGGCCGGCCGATCCGCTGACCCGGGCCGCCTCGCCAAGCGACACGATCGGCCTGGTCGAGAATCTCGGTCGCAACGGCGTCTACGTCTTGCACGGCGATCGGGACGACAATGTTCCGGTCTCCCAGGCCCGGACGATGAGGGCCGAGCTGGGCCGGTTCCACGCCGACTTCGCCTATTACGAGCAGCCCGGCGCCGGTCATTGGTGGGGGAACCAGTGCGTCGACTGGCCCCCCCTGTTCGACTTCTTCCGGGAGCGGAGCAACCCCGAGCCGGGCGCCGTCCGCCGGGTCGACTTCTCCACGGCCAGCCCGGGGGTGTCGAGCCGATGCGACTGGGTGACGGTCGAATTGCAGGACCAGCCCTTCGCGCTGAGCCGGGTGACGATCGACCACGATCCCGAGGCCCGGTCGTTCCGGGGGACGACCCAGAACGTTGCTCGGCTGGCGATCGACCTGACGCACCTGGAGCCGGGGGCACCGATCGCCTTCGAGCTGGATGGCGACACGGGCGAAACCCCCTGGCCGAACGAAGGAACGACGATCCGGCTGGCCCGATCGGACGATTCGGAGGGCTGGGCCGTCGTTCCGGAACCGGATGCGACCGCGAAGGGTCCTCATCGGTATGGTGCGTTCAAGGATGCGTTTCGTCATCGGGTGGTGTTAGTTTATGGGACGGTCGGCTCGGAGGAGGAAAACGCCTGGGCCCTGGCTCGGGCTCGGTACGACGCAGAGACGTTCGGTTATCGAGGGAACGGGTCGATCGACGTAATACCGGACGTGGCCTTCGACCCCGCGGCCGATCCGGATCGGAATGTCGTGCTCTACGGTCACGCGGAGTCGAATGCGGCCTGGCCGAGTTTGCTCGGTGATGCCCCGGTCGTCGTTGAGCGGGGACGCCTGCGGGTGGGCTCAGTCGATCGGGAGCGGGACGACCTGGCCTGCCTGTTCATCCGGCCCCGACCGGGAAGCGATCGGGCGAGCGTGGGGGCGGTCTCGGGGACGGGAATCAACGGCTTTCGCTTGAGTGATCGCTTGCCGGTGTTCGTCTCGGGGGTGGCCTATCCCGACCTGACGGTAATTGGTCCCGAGGTCCTGACCGAAGGTCTGGAAGCGGTTGAGGCCGCTGGGTTCTTCGGCCCCGACTGGGGGGTCGATTCGGGGGAGATCGTCTGGCGGGATGAGACGCCGTAATCCGATGCCCTCCGATCCGGTCGAGTCCGGATCGGAGGGGTTGGCGTGAGGGTCAGGCGGCCTCGGAATTCGAGTTCATTGATGTTTCGATCTGGGTGATGATCTCCCTGAGGGCGTCGAGGATGGTCTCGGGGTCGGTCCCCTTGCGATGCTCGACGATGACCTTGTATCCGGTCGAGGTCCGGTAGGTCCGGGTCGTGACCTTGCGGGGTTTGGTCTTGCCGGAGCGGCGGGGCCCCTGCCCTTCGAGCTTGCGGCGGCGGACGGCCTCGGCCGTCTCGGCGCGGTTGAGTTTTGCGGAGACGACCTCGGCGGCCAGGTCTGCTTGCTCGTCCGGGTCGTCGACCTTGCTGATCTCATATGCAATCGACGGGGCGAGCCGACCATCATCGACCGAGGCTTGCACGCCGGTCGGCAGATCGAGCAAAGCGAGGGCCCGGGAGACCGACGCGCCGGTCAGGTGCAGGGCTTCGGCCAGGCGGGAGGCGGTCCAGCCATTGGCGTCCATCAAGGTCTTGAAGGCCCGGGCCTGCTCAACGGGCTTGAGATCCTCTCGGATGCAATTCTCGATGAGCTGCATTTCGAGGATCTGCTCCCGGCTGCGCTCCCCTTCGATGATGACCGCGGCGACCTTCGCCCGGCCAGCGTGCTTGATGGCCCGCCAGCGGCGCTCGCCGGCGACGACGATGTATCGGCCGCGATCGGGAGCCCAGCGGACGGCGATCGGCTGGAGCTGGCCGTGAGACTCGATGCTGGCGGCCAAGCGGGCGATGGCGTCGGGGTCGAACTCCTGGCGGGGCTGGTCGGGGTCGGCCTCGATGCGGTCGACCTGGATCTCAACGGCGGTCCGGAGGCGATTGGTCCCCTGGTGCTGGCTCGGCCCGGCGGGACGATCGGACGCGGGAGCGGCCCCCTGCCCCGATCGTCGGCCGGCCCCCATCGACTCGGCGAGGTTCGACCCGAACCGGTTGAGCAGTTCGTCTCGCTTGCTCATGCCGCCTCTCCTCGGGCCTCGCCCGGATCGGCATTTTGCACGGTGTAAGACATGCGGAGCTTCAGCTCCTCGGCCAGCGCCTTGAGGGCCTTGGCCGAGGCGCCGCGGGGCTTGCTGTACGGAACGGGTTTGCGCTGGGCGATCGCTTCCTTGAAGTCGATGGCGTGGGGGATGGTCGTCTCCAGCACGTCGGAGCCGTACAGCTCGCGGAGCATCGACTCGTAGGCCCGGTGGATGGCCGTTCGGGCGCTGAACATGGTGATGAGGAAGCCGAGGAGGTTGAGCGTCGGATTGACCTCGGTGCGCATCGCGTCGATGCAGTCGAGGATGGCGGCCACGCCTTGCGAGCCGAAGTCCTCGGCCTGGAGCGGGACGACAATGTGATCGGAAGCGGCGAGCGAGGCCCAGGCGCAGAGGTGGAGATTCGGGGGGCAGTCGATGAGGATCCAATCGAAGCGATCGGCGGCCTCGGACACAAACTCAGCCAGGGCACGCTGCTGGTCGTCAGGGGCGTCCCAGGGCTCGGGGACGTTGTGGCGGGTCAGGTGGACGGAGCCGGGGACGATTGCGAGCCGATCGAAGGCGGTCGGCACGATCAGCTCATCGGCGGCCGGGATGATGCCATTGCCGAAGAGGCCGGCGATCGTCTCGTGAGCGGCGCGGGCCCGCATCGCGTCGGGTCCGAAAAAGCCCTGGGTCAGGCTGGCCTGAGGGTCCATGTCGAGGCAGAGCACCCGGGCACCGTCTCTGGCGAGCGTACCGCCAAGGTGGTAGACGGAGGAGGTCTTGCCGACTCCCCCTTTCTGATTCAAGAAACAGATCGTCGCCGCGGGCATGGTCCGCCTCCTCATTCGTGCTCGGTCGCCCTCGGATTTGGTCCGCGTCGCGCGAGCCGTTCTTGCGACCGATCCCCGCTTCAAGCGATCGGCGTTTTGGGGTGCCGAGTTCAGCGAAACAGAGCTCCGATCGGATCGGTTTACACCGTGTAAGACCCCGGCGCCGGGGGAGCCGAGGCGATCGGCGTTCCTGGGTGCCCGAACCCGCGAACCGGCGCGCCGATCGGGTCGGTTTACACCGTGTAAGATCCCGACGCTGTGGGCCAGGTGAGCAGGGCGACCGGAGCGGTTTACACCGTGTAAGACGCCGAGGTCGGAGCGATCGGGCAGGGGGGAGACCCGCCCTCCGGTGCGCTTCGGTGCGCTGGAGATGCTCGGAAATGTTGAGGTCGGAAGGGGCGGATCGAGGCCGGGTTCGGGGGTTCGTTTCGGGAATCGGAGAGGAGGGGAAATGGCTTCGTTTCGTCACAGGGTGGGCCGACGCGAATCGAGGTAGGGGGAGGGGAAAACGTCGGGTGTTGGGGGCCCGTGCGCGGCTCGATGCGCCCTCGGGTGCGCCGTTTCGATCGGGAACTGATTGCCATAACTCATTCAATGGAAGACAATTGCAACCTGTGACCCCGGTTTGTTTCGGAACTCCAAAGGAAATGGGAGCGTGGCTTCGATTCGTCCACCGGAGGGATGGTCCAGGCAGCACCGCGAACGGGCTTCCGCAGCGATTCAGGAGTTGGTGCGCCGTTCGGTGCGCCTTCAGGTGCGCTCCGGTGTGCTGAGCCCGAGAGGGGAGCAGGGACGGTTTGGGAACCAGGCGATCGGGTTCGTTTCGGAACCTCGGAGGCGTTGTGATTGGAAATGGCTTCGTTTCGTTAAGGAGAGGGAAGCCGCGGGGGTTGTGTGTCGGTGCGCAGCGGTCGAGGGGTGAGGGCGCGGAGGAACGCTTCGGAGAAGACGGGGAGCGGGAGTGGCCTCGGGTGCGCATCCGTCGGGACTCGATCGGGAAGGGGATGATCGGAGGGACCGGGCGGGTGAGGCGCGGTCGGGGGTCTCCTAAATCATCGCCCGATCGGGCAGGGGCAGTCACACAAAATGAGACCGGTCGGCGATCCGGGGATTGCGGTGCGACTCGCTTGATCCAAAGGGCTGAGGGGAAGGGGGGAGTGACCGCCTCGGACGGGTGATTGTGGCCGATCAGTCGGTCGATCCCGAGTCGCCGAAGAGCAAGGCGCGGATGTGGGCCTCGCGGACGGTCTTGAGGTAGCTGCGCTTCAAGGGGGAACGGAGCACGCCGGGCTCGGGGGGCGTGGCCTGGAGGGCCTGGTCGTCGAGGGCGGCCTGCTCGTCGGGTGAGAGGCGGGACCAGTAGGCGTCGATCGCCTCGGCCTCGCGCTTGCGTCGGCGCTTCTCGTCGGCGGCGAGGCGGCGGGCGTCGTCGAGCGTCTGGTGGGCCTGGAGGGCGGCCGCTTGCTCGGCGTCGCGGGCGGCCTTCGGGCGGTAGTCCTTCGGGGGGGCGTAGTCGTCTCGGATGGCACGGACGAGCCAGGCGCCGGCTTCCTTGACGTGGCCGGGCTTGTGCTCCTGGAGCCACTGGAGGAGGTCGAGCTTGGATTCGATCCGGTCGGCAGGCAGTTCGCGGACAAGGTCGGCGGCGACCCGGGGGGTGACTCCCTGCTGGATGAGCTGGAGGGCGAGCGGGTCGTCGGGAGCATCGGCCGGGTCGGGCAGGGGGGGCTCCGGGGCAATCGGGGAGAAGGTCGGCTGCTGCCGGGCGATCTTGATGATCCAGTCGCGGCCTTGCTTGGTGTAACGCTCCTCGCGGGGCAGGGGGGCGATGAAGCCGGTTTCCTCCAGCTCGGTGAGGGCGGGCTGGAGCTTCTCCTTGATCTTGCCGGCGTTGGTGGCGTAGTTGCGGCTCATGCCGATGTAGTCGATGGCGAACTCGCGGAGCTCGAACGACCATTCAGGAGAAGTGTAGAAACGCTTGTCGAGGAAGCGGTACATGCGTTTTGAGATGGCGCTACGGAAGCCGAAGTAGGTGTCGAGGTCGAGCCGCTTGAGGTTGTCGGCCTGGCAGCTCTCGATGAAGGTCTTGTTCCAGACGAAGTAGGAGAAGGGCTGCGGCTGGCTCCGGCTGGTGGCCTTGTCGTCGATCATGACGGTTTCGATGACGTGGAGCTTGGCCGTGAGGTGCTTCTTGGCGCGGTTGTCCCACCAGGTGTTGTCGTAGTAGAGGGTGACACCGGACCATCGGTTGAGCGACTCGTCGAGGCGGCGGTAGTACTTCCCTTCGTCGGGCCATCGCAGGACCTTGAGCAGCTCGTATCGGGTGAAGTGGACCTTGGGGTCCTGGAAATCGTTCTTCTTGCGGGTGAGCTGGATCAGGCCGACCAGGACATCAGCATCGGCGGCCGTGGGCAAGCCGTAGGCATCGCTGCCGGAGACAGTCAGGGCGCCGTGCGGGTACTCATAGCGGATCGACTTCTTCCCCTTCAGGCCGATGGGTACACGGTCCGTCAGCAGGACGAGCGGGAACTCGGCGAAGTTCATCTCGTCTCGCCCGGCCTGGGTGTCAGGAAGGCGTGGCGAGTCGTCGGGAAAGAGCGGCAGGCGAGCCATTCACGTATCCTCACCCGAAATCCCAAAATCGAGGAAGCACCAACAACCGCCGACAGTTGGTGTTAGTTTAACAGAGTTATTTAGGTTATCTAGTTATAGGGCGCGCAAATCCTTTGTTTGCTTGAACTTCTGGAACAAAATGTCCCTCATTTCCCGGTAATGTGTCCCCCGGTTCCCGGTATTGTGTCCCTCGAATCCCGGTACGATGTCCCTCGTTTCCCGGTATGAATGTCCCTCGAATTCCGGTAGTAGTCCCTCAAATCCCGGTAGAGAATGTCCCTCATTTCCCGGTATGAATGTCCCTCGAATCCCGGTAGAGAGAGGGCCTGGAACAAAGAGATTGAGCGGTCGATCCCGGAGGGAAATGTCCCCCGATTCCCGGTAAGAACGAGGACAGTCGGGGAAGCCCTGCCGAAGCCCTCCGGAGAGCTTGACCGGATCATCTTGCCGCGAGAATGTCCCTCGGATCCCGGTGAAACGGGGGAGGGAGCTGACCAGTGTCCCTCAAATCCCGGTGCCGATTCATGCGCAGGGGGGCATTGTTCGAACGGTGCAAATCTGCGGGGGTAACGGGGGTGGATCACTCAATCGGCGGGGTCAGGAGTGGTTCCCTGAAGATAGGCGAAGAGATCGCGCAACTCCTGGGGAGCAAGGGAACGGTACAGATCCTCGGGCATGAGGGAGGTAGTTGCGTCGGCGACCTCCTCGATCTCGGTGAGGGGGAGGACCGTCCGGGAAGCGTCGGAGGCGATCAGGGTGAGATGCGTTGGCGACTGCTCGGCAATCAGGCCGCTGAGGATCCGGCCGTCTCGGGTGGCGACGACCGAGGGGAGGTATTCCTTGCGAATCACCCGGGAGGGGTCGACCAGGCTGATGAGCAGGAAATCGCGGTCGGATCGGTTGGCGTGCGTCAGGTTCGGGCCAACGTCCTGGCCTTCGCCGAACAGAAGGTGGCAGGAGGCGCAATGCTCCCGAAACAGAAGGCGGCCGCGATCGGGGTCGCCGGGGCCGGCGCGGAGGTCGTTGTTCAGACGGCGGACCTCGGCCAGGCGCTCCTCGGGGGTGGTGGAGGAGATGGCCCCCCAGTGCTCGCGGACCCTGGCGTCCAGCGCAGGGTCGCCCAGGGCTGCCACACTGGAGACCTGATCGGTCGTCACCTCGTCGGCCGTGATCTGCCCCCGATCGACGGCGTCGAGCAGGGCGAGGGCTCCGGATCGTCGGGAGAGAAGGAGGTCGCGCGCCCGGCGTTGCCAGTCGCTCGACTGGTCGGGATAGGAGGTGAGAAGCGCTTGAGGGATTGATTCGTGGTCGAAGCGTCCGAGGGCGCCGAGCGCGGCGATGCGGAAACTGGATGAGGGGTCGCCGGTCGCCCATCGGAGCATCGGGTCAAGGTGAGCGGGTTCACCGCGTTCGGCGATCAGGGCGAGGAGGGTAAGGCGATCGGCCGAGGAGGTGGAGGGGTCAGCGGCCTTCTGGAGAGCGCGGTCGAGGGAGTCGGGATGGCCGGCCCTGGCGGAGAGCCGGAGCAAGGAAATCGGGTTGGGATGCGAGGCGGCCATCTCATGAATCCGAGTCGCCAGCGGGGGGACGATCGGGGCAGGGCGGTCGGTCGTGGCCTCGTCAAGGGCATCAAGGAGGGCGAACCGTGTGGCCTCGTCCGGACTCGAATCGATCAAACGAAGGCAGGAGAGATCTCCCTCGGCGGTGCCTTCGGCAGTGAAGCGACGGAGCAGGCGATCGGCGATGTCCGAGCGGAACAGGGATGATTGCCAGGATTTAGGGGTTGCATACGTGTGGATTGTCTCGGCGGGTTGCTCAGTGGCGCAGCGCTCGATGGCCCACCAGAGTCGGAGGGGGATAAAGGGGTCTGAGCCGTCCTCGTCACGCCGGAGGATCGCCGAAGTGATCGAGAGGCCGAGCGTTGAGGGATGTCGGGCCGCCACGCCGAGCAGGATTGATCGGACGTCGAGGGAGGGATCGGTTTCCGCAAGCGTGATGAGCCGATTGGTCAGGGAGGGTCTGAGAGCTTCTCGATCACCGAGGAGGCGAGCGGTCCAGGAGCGGATGTCGGGGTCGGGATGATCGAGCAGGAGGAGGGCGGTTGGGTCGTCAAGGCCGTCGACACCGTGCAAGGCCCAGAGGGCGAGGAGGGCGGTTGAACCACGGCCGTCGAGGGATCGGGATCGGAGTTCGGGGAGGATTGAGGGGGCGGGATGTTCTCGCAAGAGACGGAGGGCGCGTCGGGCGTACCAGGCGTCGGGGTGGTCGAGAAGAGCGATCCATTGAAGGGGAGTAAGCGATTGGAGATCAAAGGATGCGTCAAGGGATCGGCGATGAGGCCCATCGAGAGCGAAGATACGGCCGTTGGAACGGTCCCAATCGGCATCGGGGTCGGGGTGAGCGGTGCGGCGGTCGTGCCAGTCGGTGAGGTAGAGGGAACCGTCGGGACCAAGGGTCATGTCGGAGGGGGCGAACCAGGTGTCGTTGGCTCGCATCAGATCGCCGACCTGTCGGGCCTGGTAGGTGGAGCCGAGGCGGGACAGCTCGTGACGGTGCGCAGAGTGGTCGAGCAGGTCGGCGGCGAGGAACTGGCCGCGAAGGGAACTGGGAAGGGCGTCGGTGAGGGCAAAGAGGCCGCCGACGGCGACATGTCCTCCGGTGATTCCTTCGTGAGAAACGTGATCGAAATATCCGAACGTATACGGATTCTGAAGTGGACCATGTTTTCCGAATGACTTCCAGTAGTAGCCGCCGGGGACCATGTGAAGCATGACGTTGCCGCCGACGTTGGTGCTGGCGAACAGCTCACCTCGGGGATCGAAGTCGAGGCCCCACATATTGCCGCCCCCCTCGGCGAACAGCTCGAAGCGGTCGGTGGGGGGGTGGTATCGCCAGACGCCTTGCTGGAACTCGATGCCCCGGATGCGGGCGGTGACGGTACTTCCCTGGAGGCCGTAGAGCCAGCCGTCGGGGCCCCAGGTCAAGGAGTTCGCGACGGAATGCGCGTCTTCCATGCCGAAGCCGGTAAGCCGGACCTCGGGATCGGCGTCGGGGACGTCATCGCGGTCTCGGTCGGGGTAGAAGAGGAGGTAGGGCGCGTTGAGGACGTAGACGCCACCGTCGCCGAAGGCGAAGCCGCTGGCGAGGTTCAGGCCGGACACGAAGTCGCGGGACGAGTCGATCCGACCGTCGCCGTCGGTGTCTTCAAGGATCGAGAGGCGATCGCTGCCCCTGGGACCGAGGGGAGGGGGCTCGGGGATGCGGTCGTAGACGGTCCGGGAGTAGCGATCGACCGCGACACGCTCCAGGCCGGCCGGATTCGGATATTGAAGGTACTGGATGGCCCAGAGGCGGCCGCGGTCGTCGAAGTCGATGGCCACCGGCTGACGGACGATCGGTTCGGCCGCGACGAGGCGAGGGGTGAGGCCTTCGGCGACGGTCATCTGAGTTGCGGCTTCGTCTGGCGGAAAACCCTGACCTCGGGCTGCATCAGACAGGGTAATTGCGAGAAGTGGGACGAGGGGAACGGCGATCCGCCAGGCGAGCTGCATCATCGATCGGGGTCCTGGGAGGTTGGTCGTTTGGTAAGGCAGGATCAGGCGTCGGCGTGGTGCTGAAAGAAGCGGGCGAGCGAAACCTTACGCTCGGCGGCGATGGAGTTGATCAGTTTGCGGCGATCGGCGTCGGGCATGGGGGTGAACTGGCGGGCCAGGGAGACGTTCTGGGCGATGAATTCGGGCCGGGGCATGCCGAGGCTGGCGAGGCTGATCGGCAGCGAGAGGGAATAGCGCAAGAGGGCGTCAATCGGAGCGGCGTCGGTGATCTGGTCCTGGGCGAAGACCTTCATGGCAATGATGCCCATGTTCTTACGATGGGCGACCGGGAGAGCAAGTTCCTCGAAGCCTCCCTGGGTCATGGGAGTCGCCTTCAGGCCTTGCTGGGTGTCGGCCATGCGAGCCATGGCGGCGTTGAGGGCCATCTGGGTGCAGTCAAAGTCGTGGCGCTCCAGTGCCAAGGCGAGGGCCCGGGGGGCGGCATGGCAGGTGATGCCGATGGCTCGGGCGATCTTCTGGTCTCGGGCTTCGTACAGGGCTTCCAGGACACCGCCGGGGGCCTCGATGGCGGCGAGGTCGTCCTCGTCGCGGAGGGCGTGGATGTGGAGGACGTCGAGGCGGTCGGTTTGCAATCGGGAGAGGCACTGCTCGATCTGGCGGCGGGCGTCGTCGCCCTTGCGGGCGCCGATCTTGGTGGCGAGGAGAACCTCATCGCGGCGATCGGGCATGAGGCGGCCGATGCGTTCCTCGCTGCGGCCGTTGCCGTAGGAGTGGGCTGTGTCGAGGTAGGTGATCCCCAGATCGATGGCGGTGGAGAGGGCCTCATGGGCGCGGTCTTCCTCTTCGTACATGAGGAAACGGCTGCCGGAGCCGAACCCGAGGATGGGGACCTCGATGCCCGTCTTGCCGAAGGCTCGGGTGGGGAGCTTCGGGGCAGGGGAGGGCCCGGCGCCGAGAGACGGGGCGATCGAGGTGCCGACGGCGGCGGTTTTTAGGAAGAGGCGACGGGAGATGGCCATCATCGGTTCTCCAGGGGCGAAGGGGAGGCAGTCGCGAGCTTCTCTGATCTTATCCGACTGTTGCGAGAGAACCAGCGCGGGATCGGTGGGGTGATCGTGTTGAGGAGTGTTTCAATCGATTGAACACGGAGCAAAAGGAAATGACGTCACCCTGGCATCATCAATCGAGAATTGTTCAGTGTTGAGGTGGCGTTCGGTTGGATCGGCCAGGATGGGTCATCGTGATCTCCGGGTCGTATCATCGTCACCCGGGTTGGTGGTAGGCTCGTCGGATGTCGAGGCCAGGGTCTGGTTGGTGGGTCAAGTGCTGGGGTGGGTGGCATGGCGAGTACTTCCGAATCAGGGCGAGGAGTGGAATCGGTGCGAGGGATTCGGAGTCGACTTGGCCTGGACCGGCCGGAACTGGTGTCGTGGGCGCTTTATGACTGGGCGAACTCGGCGATGGTGACGATCGTTGTAGCGTCGGTGTTCCCAATCTACTTCTTGAGGGTTGCCGGGGCTGATCTGCCCCCTGCGGTGGCCACGCAGCGGTTTGCCATTGCCAGTACGATCGGCCTGGCTCTGGTGGCGGTGATGGCGCCGATTCTCGGGGTGATCGCCGACCGGCTCGGGATCAAGAAGCGGTTACTGGGTGCCTCGATGGTCCTGGGAGTGGCGTCGGTGGCGGGGATGTTTTTCATCGGGAACGGCGATTGGCTGCTGGCCGCTGTACTGTTGATTCTGGCCGAGGTCGGGGCGGGGTTGAGCTTTGTCTTTTACGACGCGCTCTTGCCTCACGTGGCGAAACCGGAGGAGATGGACCGGGTGTCCGCGGCGGCGTATGCCCTCGGGTATGTCGGCGGAGGGAGTTTGCTGGCAGTCAACCTGGCCTGGATTCAATGGCCGTGGTTGCTCGGGATTCCTTCAGGAGAGGGGATTACCGAGGCCCAGGCCACGCTGCCGGCGCGGCTGGCGTTTCTGTCGGTGGCGATCTGGTGGGTTCTGTTCTCGATCCCGCTGTTCTTGCGTGTGAGTGAGCCGCCAGCGGTGCTGGGGCCGGAAGAGACGGATCGGGCAAACCCGGTTCGGGTTGCCTTCCGACGACTAGGCAGGACGTTGCGGGCGCTTCGAGGATACCGGGAGGCGTTTGTGATGCTCCTGGCATTCTTGCTCTACAACGACGGGATCGGAACCATCATCAAGATGGCGGCGATCTTCGGGGCGGAGATCGGGATTGGGCAGGGGGCGATGCTCGCGTCAATTTTGCTCGTGCAGTTTGTGGGGATTCCGTTCACGTTCCTGTTTGGGATGCTGGCGGATCGAATCGGGGCGAAGCGGGCGATCCTTCTCGGTTTGGTGGTGTATACGGGGATCAGCATGCTTGGCTATCTGATGACGAGTGCGAGTCATTTTTTCTTGCTGGCGATTCTCATCGGCATGGTGCAGGGGGGGAGCCAGGCCTTGAGCCGATCGCTGTTCGCCAGCTTGATCCCGAAACCGCGATCAGGCGAGTTCTTCGGCTTCTTCGCCATTGCCGAGAAGTTCGCGGGGATCCTGGGTCCGGCCTGTTTCGCGGCGGTGATCGCGGTGACCGGGTCCAGCCGATCGGCCATCCTCTCAGTGATCATATTCTTTCTGGTGGGGGGAGGGCTGCTGGCACTCGTTGATGTGGAGCTGGGTCGGAAACGAGCCCGAGAGGAAGAACGGGAACTGGAGACGGGTGAGCGAATGCAGAAAATCGAATCAACAGGATAATGAGTCAGTGATTCCTGAAACAAATGCAACGGTCCCGCAACGGCCCTCGGACGGGAGCCGAGGACCGAACGCGGGGCCGAAGGGGGGGGATGGAGAGGGTGTTGGACCCGGTACGAACACCCGGTACGGTTCGGCTGGGCTGGGCGTCGCTCAGCGCAGGCGGAACTTCCCGTTGACAGTCCAGTCGAACACCCACACCGGGTCGGCGAATGTGAACGGTTGGTTGATGGCGATGACGGTGAGTGGCTCATCGGCGGACCCGGCATTGGCGAACCGGCGGGTGCCACCCTCGATTGTGAAGGTCGTTGTCCAGACCGCGGTGAAGGTCGTGAAGTTAGGGTCCAGCGGAATGAGCTGAACCTGGCCTTCCCCCATACTGACGCTCACGGTAGAGCCGTCGGCGGCAATCCAACCCGCTTCGTCGATGCCGACGAAGTTGAGAACCAGCGGGTTCTCTGTCGGTTCCGTCTTGAGAGCGCCGAAGCCGGTATGCCGGCCCAGGTGCGTTCCCAGTCCCTCAACGACATAGGAGCCACCCGTCAGCGTCTCGTTCGGAGTGTAGAAGCCGATGCCGCGTGCCTTGTAGGGCACTACCTGAGCCGACGACTCGCGGGCGTGGACACTCAGGACGATCGTTGTCAGCGCAAAAATTGCGATGTGTTTGATGAAAGTCATTGCAGGTTCCTTCATTTGGCCGAACAGTCTCACTTCACCGGGTCGCTGGTTGACCGTTCATGGTCAATCTCGAGCCACCCGGAGACACAAAAGCCAAGCCGCAAACCGCCAACGATCGCGGGGCCTGCGGCTGGAAGTGTTGGCATTACAGATCCGTCAGGTCGCCGAAGACGTCGTCGCCGTCGTCCGAGGCGAGGTTGAGACGGGTCATGAAACGGGATGGGGGATCGATCTGGAAGAGGCCACCGGCGTCGTTGAAGATGCCGCCGCCCAGGCCCGTTCCTGCGCCGTTGCCGAACGCGGCGTTCAGGAAAATCATGCTGCGAAGGAGGGTTGTCGAGGCGATTGCGTCGTTGAAAATGCCGCCGCCGAGGCCATTGCCACCGATCAGGCCGGAGCCACCGACGGCCCGGTTGAGGAGGAGTTGGGAGTGCTCGATCGTCGCCGATCCTCCGTTGAAGACACCAATGCCTCCGCCGAGGCCATCGCCGCCGTTGCCAAAGCCCGGCGTTCCCTGGCCTCCGAGCGCCCGGTTGCCGAGCAGGTGATTTCGGGTGAGCACTACCTCGGAGGAAGGGCTGAACGGCGAACCGAGCGTGCCGATGGCGATCCCGCCTCCGAGCCCGTGGCCGCCGTCTCCTTCGACACCGTTGCCGCCGATCGCCGCGTTGTGGGCGATCGTGCTGCGGTCGATTGATCCGCTCACCGGGCCAAGGAAGCCGAAGAAGAAAACACCGCCACCAACGCCAAGGCTTCCCTTCTGTTCGGCCCCGCCGACGCCGGCGATTGCCCGGTTGTGCAAGAGGGAACTCTGAGTGATCGTCCCGATCCCCTGATATACGAGGACTGCGCCGCCGTAGGCGTTGTTTGGGGCATCGGCCAGCGGAACCTGATCAAGCGGCAGCGTGACCTCGTTGTGATTGCCGCCGATGGCCTCGTTGGAAGAGAACCGACTGCGGTGAATCGTGAGCGAGGCGCCAGGGTCGGTTGGATCGACAGCCGGGGTGAGCGATCCGGAATTGATGGCTCCGCCGAGGGCATGGCCGTTGTGGAAGGGGCTGACGGCGTTGTCGCCCGCGATGGCCCGATTGCTGGTGAATGCGCTGTCGGCAACGGTCATCGAGGCGGAATTGAAGATGGCTCCTCCACCGCCGATCGCTGCAAACTCACCGTTGCCGAAGTTGCCTGCCCGAGAGATGTTCCCGGTAAAGTGGGTCCGGGAGATGCTGGCCGAAGCGGAGCCGAACGAGGTCGAGAAGTTCGCAATCGCGCCGCCGTTGGTGCTCCCTGGGAAGGCAGGGCCGAGAGGGAAGGCATTGGGCAGAGTCGCGACATTGTCGGCCCCTTGCACCTGGTTGTCGGCGAAGAGACCGCCGGAAACCTGCAGGGTGCCGACGTTGGCGATGCCACCGCCACCCGCTCCCCCAGCGACCTTGAAGGCCGGCCCGAGGTCGAGAACCACGTCGGGATTGCCGACCGCCCGGTTGCCCTGGAACCTGGCATGGACGACATTCAGATTACCGTTGTTGAAGATACCTCCGCCGAGACCACCGATTGCGGTGTTCTGGAAGAAGGTGTCTCGATTGACTGAGGCGATGGCCGTTCCCGGGACCAGTCCGGTGATCTCGACAGCGTGCAATGCGAGTCCAGCACCCTGGCTGGGGGCTGAGGACCCTGCTCCGAAACCGGAGCCGCCCTGGACCTGATTGTCACGGAAGGCGTTTCGCTCAAGGGTTAGCGAGGCCCCGCCGGCTCCCGCCACTGCGCCTCCGGAAGCGGTGCCACCCTTGGCATCGAGGCCGCCGGTGCCGCCGAGGGCAGCGTTACCTCGGAAGGTGTTGTGTTGAAGCAACAAATCGCCGCCATTGTTGACCGAAACCGCTCCACCGGCCGCCTCCCCTCCGGGAAGTCCGGCCGCTCCGCCGCCGCCGCCGGTCGCGGTGTTCTCGACAAAGACGCTCCGGCGGACGGTCGTCGTCGAGTCAGAGACGCCGAAGGGGCCCACATCGCCAGAGTAGACGGCACCACCAAACGCGGAGCCGCCGGCCGAGGCGTTCTCGGTGCCTGGACCGGACTCGACAGTGTTCCCTTCGAAATGGCTGCGATCAATCGTCAAGCAGCCGGTGACATTCAGTACCGCGCCTCCCAGGCTTAACCCGGAGAAGGGGATGCCTTCGACGTACCCGGTGAGCGACCGGGCCGCGTTGTCAATAAAGGTGGTTTGATGGATTGTGAGTGTTGGAGGACCGGACGTCCCATCGACCGTTGCCCCGGTGTCGGAGGTGATCGCCCCTCCTACGCCGATACCGAAGCCTGAGGCCTCGTTGCCTTGGAAGTGGCTGCGAGCGATGGTGATCGTGCCGCCGAATTCATTGGCAATCGCCCCGCCGGCCGCCAGGCCGCCGACGGCCAAATTGCCAATCATGGCCACCTGGTTGAGGTGAATGGTGCCGCCGAGGTTATAAAGGCCGCCAGCCCAGCCGAAACCGTTCGAGGGGTGGTAGCCCGGCGCATCAGTGCCGAGCCCGTCGGCAATGGTCAGGCCCGCGATGGTGACGGTAGGAGCTGTTTCCAGTTGCGCGAGGGTAGGGGAGACAAGTGGAGTCGCCGCCAACTCGGCCGGAAGGACGGAAAAGACCCGCGAGGTGCCTCCCCCGCTGACCGTCACCGCGCCGGCGCCGGGTCCGAGGATGGTCAGGTCGTCGGTGATGATGAGCTGCTCGCTGAGAACGATTGTTCCCCGGGCCTCGTGTGCGAATTGGATGAGATCGCTTCCGGGACGAGTGTTGGCATCTGTGATGGCCTGGCGCAACGATCCGGGGCCGTTCTCGGCGAGGTTGGTGACCATGAAGGTGCTTAAGACTGTACGAGATTCCAGAGGTTCAAGGTGGAGTGATCGTCGGCGAGGAGACGAGCGACGGGATCGCAATCGATCGGATCGGGAGGCGAAGGGTCGAAACACCGGAGATCTCCTGGCTCGGAATCATCAAATTGGTGCAACCTCAAGAGACGATCAGGACCATCGCCCGAGAGACCACGAACAGCCTCGTCGCTGCCCGAATCGAAAATGCAATCACAAAAGATGTGGAAAAAACTGCAAGTCACGTACTCTCAAAACCTCATTACAATTCACTGTCGATGAATTGCAAGCGAAAGCGTGTGGAATTCCGAGGTTGATCTTTCCGAGTTGAATCATTTTTCCACAGAGAGGCACGAAACGATGGACCCTCAGACACAATCGTGCAAGACTCTTGGAAAGGTTACAGTAGGACTCGAAAAAAATTCGCAGGGCACATGGCGGGATGATCCGTAGATGTGTCTTGAGGTGTTCTTTGTGGATGGATGTTGAGGGTTTGCCGAGTCAGTGACGTTGTCAACGAAGGAGTCACGCAGAGGAACCGAAGGAAGCCTTGTGGTCGGTTGGCTTGCAACGAGATCGAACGTGCGCTTCGGTCAGGAAGATTTGAGCCGTCACTCTGTGTCGTTGTGGAGGTGATCATGATCGAGGAATCATCACAGACCGATTTCCTGCTGGATCGAGTCAGGACGGGAGATGAGGTCGCTCGGCAATGGCTGCTGCAGCGATATCGGGATCGGTTGCGGCGGATGGTTGCGGTTCGAATCGATCGAAGGCTCAGTCGGCGGCTCGATCCCTCAGATATTGTTCAGGAAACGCTCGTCGAAGCGGCTCGTAAGCTTGACGAATACCTTGCGAACCGACCGCTGCCGTTTTATCCCTGGATCCATCGACTTGCGAAGGATCGGCTTGCCCAGGCGAACCGCCGCCACCTGGGAAGCATCAAACGTGAGGTTAGTCGCGAACTCAGCCTCCTGTCTCATGCCTCGACGGAGCGACTTCTCAGCCAATTTGCTACCAGCCAGACCACTCCCAGCGGAGTCCTTCAGCGTCTCGAACAGCGTCAGAGCCTGTTTGAAGCCCTGGAACGCCTTTCTGAGACGGATCGGGAGGTGCTGGTGATGCGTTATCTCGAAAATCTGCGTTTTGGGACGATTGCTGCAGTGCTCGGAATTACCGAGGGAGCGGCAAAAGTCCGACATCTTCGCGCACTTGATCGAATTCGAAAGTGCTTAAACCATGAGAATGGCGAGACGTGCTCATGAGCTCTTTGTCGAGTGACGAAGGTTTTCGCGAATTCGATCATCCGAGCCTGGTCGACCGGGTTGCCGAGCTGGCCGACCGGATTGCTTCGGGAGAGTCTGTGGACCTAGACGAATTTGCCCGAGACGACCCGAGCCAGATTCCCGAGTTGCGCCGGTTGCTGTCGGCGATCGAGATCATGGCCGAACTCGGTGGGAGGCCGGTCAATCCCTCATCGCCGAACAGAGCAAGCGAGGATGATGAGCTTTTTAACACATCCGGACAACTTGGTGATTTCAAGCTTGTTCGGGAGATCGGCCGGGGAGGAATGGGGATCGTTTATGAAGCGCAGCAGCTCTCGCTCGATCGACGGGTCGCGGTGAAGGTCCTTCCCCCCACGGCGGCGGCAGACCCGCGTAAGTTGCAACGGTTTCAGCTGGAAGCACAGGCTGTCGGCTATCTGAGACATCCGCATGTGGTGCCGGTCTATACGGTGGGGTTCGATCGCGGTCTCCATTTTTTTTCGATGCAGTTCATTGAGGGGCAGAGCCTTGCCGAGGTGCTTCGGGCGCTCGGGACGAGTGCCGATCTGGGAGTGGAAGTCACGGGCCGGACGTGGTTCGAGGCAACAACGGTCTGTCCCGAGCCGCCGACTCTGCAGAGAGCAGGAGCGGTCGGTCACGAGGTAGGAAGAACGCGTGCCCCGGTGCTACGAGATCGGGAATACTTTCACTGGGTTGCTCAACTGGGGGTGCAGGCTGCTCAGGCGCTTCAGCACGCTCACGAACAGGGGGTCGTTCATCGAGACATCAAGCCGGGCAATCTGTTGCTCGACCCCTCGGGGACCCTCTGGGTGACCGACTTTGGGCTTGCTCGACTGCAAGGAGATTCGGGCATCACAATGACGGGCGACCTGCTTGGAACGCTGAAGTACATGAGTCCGGAGCAAGCTTCGGGGGGGCGGGTGGTTGTCGATGGGCGGACCGATGTCTATTCGCTTGGCATTACGCTGTATGAGCTTCTCACCCTTCAGCCAGCGTTCGAGGATGAGGACCGGCAATCACTCCTTCGTCGCATCATCGAGGTGGACCCCAAACCCATTCGTCGCATCAATCCTCATGTTCCGGTGGACCTCGAAACGATCGTAACGAAAGCCACGGCCAAGGAACCGACCGACCGATACGCCACGGCGGGTGAATTGGCTGAGGAGCTTGAACGATTTCTCGACGATCGCCCGATTTTCGCGAGGCGTCAGGGACCCTTTGATTACGGGGTCAGGTGGATCCGACGGCACCGGAACCTCGCCATGATGCTCTCTGCGATGGTTCTCATCATCCTGTTCGGTCTGTCATTGAGCCTCGTCTTGATTGGACAGGAGCAGGGACGGACTGCGGATGCGCTCAAGGAAGTTCAGGTCAGTCTTGCCGAGGCCGAGTATCAACGGACTCGCGTTGAACTGGCCGCGGAACGAGCTCGGAAGAGCGAATCGTATGTGAGGGATTTGCTCTATGCCTCGGACATGCGTCTTGCCAATCAGGCACTACAGCACGGTGATCCTCGGTCAGCTCGGGAGCTTCTGGATCGTTATCTTGCCACTCCAGGCATTGAGGATCGGCGCTCGTTTGTCTGGCATCATTTGAATCTCCGGGCTGGAATTCCAGGAACGGATCTGGCCAGCGGACTGGGTCCGACCTACTGCCTGGAACGATCTCCGGATGGTCTTCGACTGGCGGTAGCTGGTCTGGATGCGACGATTCGAGTGTTCGACCTGAGCAATACCAACGAACCTGAACTGACGATCGCAACGGGTCAGGTGGAGGTCAATGATGTGACGTTTTCGCCTGATGGGACGATCCTGGCCTCGGCCGGTGATGACGGTACGCTGAGGCTGTTCAGCGCGGTCGATGGTTCGTTGCGCCAGACCGTCTCAGCCCATGACGGCCTGGCGATGGGTGTCCGATTTGTGAACGAGGCGACTCAGATCCTTTCGTATGGCCATGATGGCGGGAATGGTGCGGCCTATCTTTGGGACGTAGCAACGGGCGATCTTCTCTGGAAGTTTGAAATTGAGAGTCCTGTCAAAGGGCTCGATGTGTGGGAAGATACGTCTCTAGTTATGGTGCTCGAAGAAAAGCAAAATCAAGCGTTTCTCCTCGACCTGGCGACGGGTACGACCCGCCAGGTTTTTTCGACCATTCGAAAGCCGGCCTTTGTCGCGTTCGCGCCGGTGGGCGAATCGGTGGTGATCGGAGGACGCTATGGCGAGTTGATGGTCATCGATCTCAAGCAGGGGGTCGTTTCCTCAATCCCCACGCGCATTTCCGACGGGATCGAGACGATGACATTCAACCACGATGGTTCCGAGCTTCTGACCGGCGATCGGGGTGGTGTGATCCACGTCTTTCCGTTCGAGCCGACGACCGGGGAACTGCTTGCATCGTCTCCCGTGATCAATCGGGGGGAACCGTTGACCGTGTTCACTGGCAAAACCTGGGTCGCCCACGAAGGGCGGGTCTATGCGCTCCTGGTCTTGGAAGACCTTGAGACGATCCTTTCGGCGGGACACGATGGAAGGATTGTGCAATGGAAGACCCCGAAAGACGTGGGACAACGGCACATTCCGTCTGAGCCGGTTCTGGAGGCTCAGGTACGAGGAGGGAGTGATTTGCTTGTCGTTTCGCAGCACGATTCCGGGGTGTGGGAGTGGGATCTTGATGCGAATCATCCTCCTCGCCTGCTTCTTGAAGAAGTCGAAGACCGTACCGGGATCGATCCTGAGGCTGCGGACGAATCCTGGATCCGAAGCACGTCCACTCCCGATGGTCGCGTGATCGCCGTCGCAACAGAACGGCGCGTGGTGGTTCTGGAAACGAAGACAGGGCAAATCTTGCTCGAATGGATCAGTCCGCGGCAGCCCTCCTTTATCCGGCGCCTCGCGATCACGACCGATGGTCGGAACGTTGCTGTGATCGAAGGTTCTCTTCGAGCGAATGGTCAGGGAGATCATGAATCCTTTGGCGTGCAAATCCTCGATGTCCCCAGTGGCCGTGAGGAGGTGCGGATCCTCGCTCCCAAGGCCGGAAACATCGCTTTCTCTCCCGAGGGAACGACCCTTGCCCTGTCCATCGAGAACCAGATCTTCGTTTATGAGGTCGCAACCGGAGTGATCCTCCATCGACTTCAAGGACACTCCACCTCGGTTGAGGCCGTAAAGTTCACGCCGGATGGTCAGCGACTGCTTTCAGTCAGTGGCGACCGCAAGTTGATCATCTGGGATTGCTCGCGATGGAAACCGAGCTTTACGACCCTTGCTCACCGTGGTCCGGTTGCTTCGCTGGACATCTCGCCCGATGGCCGTCTGGCCGCGACTCTGGGGCGTGATGATCGTCTCAAGGTCTGGGATCTTCTCACCAATCAATCGATCATTGAGTTCTCTGTCGATGGACAGTGGATTGAGTCTCGCGTTCAATTTACCGCGGACGGGCGATGTTTGACGGTGAACACGAAACACGAGATCGTCGTCTTTGACAGTCGATAACCTTATGCTCAACCGCCAGCCGCTTGAAGCATGCGACCAACGCCGTTGATCTGAAGAGAAGGATTGGGCCGCGTTTGCCCGGCAGCCGAATGTTCGGTTCGGTCATCCTGAATCAACACGACAGGATGAAAGAGGGGTGCCGGGTCGAATGGAGCCCGACGATGGCGGCGAGGTTAACGAGTCACAACGGGTCGATGTCCCACAAGGGGACTTGCCCCGCGGTTGCGACATTGGTGAATCACCAGGTTGGATTGGTGCGAATCAGCGATCGAGCAGAGCCGAGACCTCGATTCCATCGATCCGCAGTCCGTACTCTGTCGACGATCGAGGCGAATTGTTGATCTCGACGAAGGAGACGGTCGTGGAGGATGCTCGTCCCACGTCGATGACGCTACTCGAGCGGGTCCGAGCCGACGACTCGGTTGCGCTTCCTCGGTCATCTGTGAGTCGCTGGCTCGCCTGAGCTGCTTGGAGGTGACGCCCGGGGTGATCTGGGCCATCGTGTTCACCCCGACCGAGACTCATCTGAAGCCGGATTACAGCATCGGCGACATGACGATCTCCGTCGATGGCCAGCAGGTCGGCGAGCGGAAGGGCATCAAGGTCGTCGGGCAGTAGAGCGCGATGACCGGCTACGGCTTGCTCATCGGCCGGAACACTGGGACCCCGGTGAGCCACGCATCCAAACCCCCGTTCGCGTTCACCGGAACGCTCGACAAGGTGACGGTTGAACTCAAGTTACCAAGAGGCCAGACCACATCGGTCTGGCCTTTCTGCTCGACACGCAAGACGACGCAGCGGCTCACAGCATCTTTATCTCAGCAATCTGGGCGGTACCAGAACTGGGCTCCGCGCTTCTGAGGCAGGAGACCTTAACTTAAGGTACGGAGGGATCGCCGAGACGGGCCGAGAGGCTGGCATGCAGCTGGAGGAGGGCAGGGCGCCCCAGGATCGGGTCGAGGGCGGGCTCTTGGAGCAACTCCAGCGCAGCCAGACCGTCTCCAAGGGCAGCCAGGTTCTCGATCGCGAGCAATTCGGCCTCGGCTCGGTCGGCCAGCGCATCGTTTCCGAGGGCCGATGCGGCCCGTGAAAAAACGACGGCTGCGGCGATGCGAAGCTGAGGACGTGCTTGCACCTGGGGCAATGCGACCAGAGGCTCGGTCTCGGCAATGGCGCAGAACGGGTCGCCGATGAGGCAGAGCGCTTCAAGTCTGCCGAGGGTGAGTTCTTCCCGGATTGCGGCTGGGGCAACCCCGAGGGCGCGGTCGAACTCGGCCAGAGCGTCCGTGGGCCGTCCACAATCGGCCAGGATCCGGGCGCGGCCGGAGAGAGCTCGGGCCAGCACTTCGCAGCCCCAGGAGTCTCCAGGAACCTCCTGCAACACGGCTTCGAGACTTGAGGCGGCCTCCTCGTAATGGGCAGCTGCCTGAACAGGATCACCGGCCCGATGTTGCAGGAGGCCGAGGGCGACCGTCGCATCAGCCTTGAGGATCTGAAGGTCAGGGCCTCCCGGCTCGCTTCGGAACAAGGCGTCGACGGCCTCGATCGCTGTGTCCAGCTTCGCCTTTGCTTCCTCGGAACGGCCGACCCGGAGCTCCAGAAGGCCGAGGTGGAGCAGGCATCTCGCTCGCTCGATGGCCCAGTCGACGGGAACTGGCCCACCCTGATCAGTCCCTCCCGAGAGACTGTCAAACAACTCGATTGCCTCAACGTAGGCTGCCCGAGCCTCGGACGTCCGGCCGGTTTCTGCCAGCAGGCCCGCCAGCGAAGCCCGGGACCAGGCCCGCCGGAAGGACATCTCAAGAAGGTCAGGGTGCGCCTTCCCGAGGCGATTGGCTAGTGCAACGGCCGATTGATAGACGTCTTCGGCCGCCGGGTAGTCCACGAGACGGAAGAGCGATTCTCCCAGGAGAAGCTGGGCTTGATGACTCAGGAGGGCGTAATCCAGCCGGCCGGGATGGTCGAGTACCAGTCGGTCGAATCGGTCAATCGCCTGGCGAAACAGCACAACCGCCCGGTCGTCGTTGCCCAGGTCGGATTCGAGAACTGCCAGGTTGACGTGAGACGTCGCCAGGTCGAACTGGTAAAGGGCCACGTTCGGACGCTCTCGGACCAAGTCCTCCTGGATCTTCAAGGCCGCCTCGAACTGGGGAAGTGCCTGGGACGACCGGCCCATGTTTGAACGCAGGGAGCCGAGGTTGTTGTAATTCGAGGAGAGTTTGCGGCGGTACTCGTCCGAATCCGGTTGATTGCGGACCAGCCGGATCCGATCGTCCAGGCTGGCGCGGAACAGGACCTCGGCTTCCTCCGTGCGGCCCAGGTTCGCCAACAGAATGGCCAGGTTGTTTCGGGTGCCGGCCAGATTGTCGAGGAACTCCGGATCCCCACGATGATCACGAGCGAGTTGCTCTCGCAGAGCGATTCCCTGGCGGTAAAACTCCTCGGAGTCCTCGAACTCGCCGGAGTCCCAGGCGACGTTGCCCAGGTAGTGCAGGCAGGCCGCCTGCCCGTTCAGGGGGGCAGGATCTCCCGGCTCAAGCCGGGCGAGCAGATAATGATGGCGGAGGGCCTCATCCAGGGTGGTGCGAGCCTCATCGAGCCGGCCGGTGTCGGCCTCGACCTCGGCCAGCCGGATCAGGGCGTCGCCGAGCGCCCGCAAATAGGAAGGTTCATTGGGGTGTTCCTTGGCGAGTGGCCTGGCGACGGCGATCGCCTCGCGATAGGCCTTGATCGCGTCGTCGGGAGTGCCGACCTTGTAGATTAGGTTTGCCAGGGAGACGAGGGTCTCGACGAGCCGGGCACGCGTCCTCGGGTCCCGGCGGCCGTCTTGCAATTCCCGGCCGAGTTGCCGATAGAACCGCATTGGGGTCTGAAGCAGCCGACGCCTCAGCCCCTCCAGTTCGGGCTGGTCGAGCAAGACCTCCTCGCCAACTCCGGTATGGTACTGCTCGACCGCGTCAAGGGCGAGGTCCAGCCGGCGGTTCGACTCGGCGAGGTTGGACTCGGCTCTCAGCCAAAGTGCAATCGCCGAGGCCGACCCGGCCGAGACGGCCAGGGCGAGCAGCCCGGCAAGCGAAGCCTGTGCCGGCCTTCGTCGGCACCAGAGCCAGACCCGGCGCACCGGGCCGACCGGCCTGGCGACGATCGGCCGGCCTTCGAGGTATCGGGCCAGGTCATCGGCCAGCGCCTCGGCCGAGGCATAGCGCCGGGCCGGATCCTTCTGCAAGCAAGTCAGGGCGATTGTCTCGGCATCGCGGGAGACACCGGGAACCAATCGACGAGGAGGAACCGGGTCGATCGTGCGGACCTGCATGACCGTCTCAAGCGCCGAGGCCCCCCGGAACGGCGGCCGGCCGGTCAGCAGTTCATAGAGGATCGCGCCGAGGGCGTGGACATCCGCCTCAGGGCCAACTCCCCCGGGCGAACCGCTCGCCTGCTCCGGAGACATGTAGCTGGGGGTGCCGACGACCAGATCGGTGCGGGTCAGCCCTGAGTCAGTGCCGAGGGTCTTGGCCAGACCGAAGTCGGCGACCTTGGGAGCGCCATCGTCGGCAATCAGGATGTTGGCCGGTTTGAGGTCGCGGTGGACGATCCCCAATCGATGGGCCTCGGCCACTCCCCGGCAGATCTGCTCGATCAGGGCGACCGCCTCCCTCGACGACCGGGGAGCGCCGTCCAGCTCTCGTGCCAGACTTCCCCGTGCGAGGTATTCCATTGCGAAGTAGGGCCACCCCTCGTGGTCGCCCAGTTCGTAAATCTGCACGACGTTCGGGTGGCGGAGCCTCGCGATCGCCTCGGCCTCGGCCAGGAACCGGGCGATCGCCTCGGAAGAAGCGTGTCCCCCGGCGAGGATCATCTTGAGTGCCACGTCACGCTTCAGCCGCACCTGATGAGCTCGGTAAACGACTCCCATCCCTCCCCGACCGAGGATCCCGAGGATCTCGTATCCGGCCGGGGCCGAGGGCGGCGCTGCGGGGGAGCCGGGCGGCAATGAGTCCCGGGCTGTTGGGACCGGCGAGGAGGGGGAGTCAGCAGCGTCCTTGATCAGGGTTGCCCGATCCTGACGGTCGAGGGAGAAGGCGGCATCGACCTCGCCCGGATTGCCGGGGAATCGCAGAAAGTATTCCTCAGGGTCGGGGACCTCGCCCCCGTTGCGTCTGAGGGCCAGCTCCAGCCGGAGCAGTTCACCGAGCGCCGGCCGCCGGTCGATCGGTTCGAGAAGAAGGATCAGGTCCTCGATCCGAGGGCGACGGCCGGCGGTCCAGTCGGCCTCAAATCGGTCGCAGAGGCCGTCGATGCGGAGGGCCGCTGTCGGGGAGAGGGACGGCTCGGTCGGATTGGGGGTGGTCATGGCCGGGCGTTCTCGCTCCAGATCTTCCGGACGACCTCCAGCTTTCGCTCAACTGTCCGGACGACGCACCCAAGGCGGGCTGCGATCTCCTCGTTGGTGTAGGCTTCCATCCGAAGCCGGGCAATCTCACGGAGTGTTGGGTCAGGGAGCGAGTCGAGCCGTCGGACCGTCTCCTCGGCGACCATCGCGGCGAACTCGGGCGTTGGGCCGTCGGAAGCCACCCGCGCCAACAGGCCACCCTCGTCACCGTCACCGGGATTGGTCGCGGCGAGGACTGCCTCGTTGAGGACCTTACCACCTCCCCGCTTCTTTCGCCCCTCACGCTCGACCTGGCGGAGGGCCTTCCGAGCTGTGATGACCACCAGCAGTCGCCAGAGCTCATCTCGGCCCCGGAGGTCGGGGAGCCGACCATCGGAGGCACGCTCCCAAAGGCTATTGAGGGCACTCAGCGCCGCGTCCTCCTCGTCGGACACGGTCGGTCCGCCTCGGCTCGACCTCAGCCGGGTCCGAGCCAGGGCGACGAGCTGACCGAAGTATCGGCCCCAGAGCCGCTCCAGCGCCTCGTGCTCGCCGGCCTTGAGGTCCTCAATCCACCGCGTGACCGAGCCATCGTCCTCGTCATTGACCATCGCCGGAGCCTCCCCGGGAACACCCCGTCGTGAGGTGATCCCAAGCATCTTACCCATCCTGTCGATCCCCGGACGAGTGCCCACCTCGCCGGGCTCGAGGACTCGCTTCCAGCTGCCTGCCCTGTCGCTGCGTCCCGGAACCAATTCGGAAGGCCTGTCGGGCGCCGGCTGAGTTCGCTCATTGATGGGTGTCGCCGTCGAGAATCGCGGCGGGAGATCAACCGGATCATCTCACTGGAGGCGAGGCGTCCCCTCGCAGCCGACTCGCCAAAGGAGCCCGAGCCATGAGCCGCCACACCTCACCCCGAGCCCGACGTCTTGCCCGGACAGCTCGCCCTTCGATCGACCGCCTGGAAGGCCGACAGCTGATGACCGCCGGGATCAGCGACCTCGTCAACGGGATCGTCACGATCACCGGCACCGAGCAGGCCGACGTCATCCGGATCGACTACCTCGGCAATGACTTCGTCTCGATGACTCTGGCGTCCAACGGCCAGACGCTCTTCAACCGCTACTTCCCCTGGCAGTCGGTCAATCGGGTTGTTGTCAACGGACTCGGCGGTAACGACCAGATCACGAACAACTCAATCCTCCCCTCAGAGCTCAACGGCGGCAGCGGCAATGACACTCTGATCGGCGGCTGGATGAATGATGTGCTTTCGGGGGGTCCGGGTAACGACCGCCTTGAGGGCCGATCCGGAGACGACGGGCTCAATGGCGGTTCGGGCAACGACACGTACGTCTTCTCCGGCAACGCCAATCTTGGCCGGGACACGATCATCGAGGAAGTCTCCCGAGATACCGACACGCTCGACTTCAGCCGTTACGGCCACACCGTCAATCTCGACCTCAACCAGACCGGATGGCAAGACGTCTTGCCCTATTTCCCCGGCGACGACATCCGATCCGCCCCGCTGGCTCTGAACCTGACGACGAACTCGGGCATCGAGAACGTCCTCGGCAGCCCGCAGAAGGACTTCCTTCGAGGCAACACACGCGGCAACCGGCTGGTCGGGAACGGGGGCGACGACATCCTCGACGGTCGGTGGGGCAACGATACACTCATCGGCGGCCACGGGAACGACACCTACGCGTTCTCCTCGCTCACCGACGATCGCGGCACCAACCGGATCATCGAGTTGTCGGGACAGGGCCGGGACACGATTGACTTCTCCGGCATGTCTGGCGGCATCGCCATCGACCTGGGATCGACCGCCACTCAGGTCGTCAACCCGCTGCTTCGGGTCGTACTCAATGCTGGAGACCGCATCGAGGATGTGAAGGGGACGGTCTTCGACGACGTGATTCGCGGAAACGCCCTTGCCAATACTCTGTGGGGGAATGACGGCAACGACGTTCTGGAAGGTCGCCAGGGTGACGACGCCCTCTACGGCCAACGCGGCAACGACTCGTACGTCTTTGGCATCACCGCCGCTGGCATCGACGCGATCTTCGAAGATGAGGACCCCCACGGCCCGACCAACGACCCGGCTGACACCCTCGACTTCACCAATTTCGGCTCCGGCCTGGGAATAACCCTCGGGTCGACCGAGTTGCAGTGGGCCTCGCAAAGCCGTACCGGCCTCCAGTTGCAACTCTCCAGTGCCTCGGGGATCGAAAACGTTGTCGGCACCTCTTTCGACGACATGATCCGCGGCAATGCCCGGGCGAACACCCTCGACGGCCGGGCCGGCAACGATACCCTCGACGGGCTGAACGGCGACGACACCCTGCTCGGAGGCGATGGTAACGACACCCTCAACGGCGGCTCCGGTAAGGATGTCCTCCTGGGAGGCGACGGCAACGACGACCTTGACGGGGGCAGTGGCGCCGACAAACTCTACGGCGAGAACGGCAACGACCGCCTCCGGGGCGGGTCCGACGGGATCGCCGACGCCCTTTACGGGGGAGCAGGGGCTGACCTGTTCTTCGCCGAGTGGTACGTCGTTAATCAGATCAAGAAGAACCGGGATCGCGTTCTTGACTTCAACGCCTCCGAGGGCGATACGATTTCCTGACACGCCGCTTTTCCCTCGCACACATCGGCCGACCGGTCCCCTGTGGGGAGCGTTCGGCCGATCGACGTTTTTGCGGCCTCAACCTCATCAGGGCACTCGGCTCATCGTTGCATTAACCACCCAGAAGCCACAGGAACCCGAGGACCATGCCCACGACTGCGACCCAACCCAAGACAAATCCGAGCACCGAGGTGCGAGAGGGGCAGGGGATCTCCAAACCCCCGGCGGTCAGGAGCATTGGCCGGTTTGCGGGCTCGACACCCGGCGGCAGGGTGCACGGCTCCTCGACCCGTTCTCCAGCAACGATGGGCGTCCTCGTTAAGGTGTAAAAGCGATCGAGCCGCTCCCTGGGCGTTTGCACGGTGGCCAGGCTGACGACGACCCCGGCAATGACGGCCGCACCGGTATATAGGGCGATCACCCACGGCTCGGCAATCGCGAGTCGGCCCTCGCTGGTCAGGCGAACGATTCCGAATGCCTCGGCCATCGGCATCCGGGCGACCAGCGCCGCGACATTCGGTAGCTCGGCCAGCCACCAGCATGCAAATCCGGTCAACGTGACGGCCCAGGCGCCTGCGGGGGTCGTTCGCCTCCAGGAGAGCCCCAGCCAGAAGGCGATCCCCATCATCGGGGCGATCCGGAACCAGATGTTAAGCGCCGTGATGACGTCGGGAACCGCCCAGGCGAAGACGATCCCACCTGCCACAATCGCCACCGACGCCAGCCGACCAACCCAGACGTAGTGCCCCGGATCGCGGCCCCGCACGATCGGCTTGTAGATGTTCTCTGTTGCAAGCGCTGAGCCGGAGACCATCATCGCGTCGCACGAACTCATGACCGAGGCCACCAGCGAGGCGAGGAACACTCCCAGCAATCCCGGCATCACCCCCGGAAGAAACTCCCGGGCCATGTCCCCGAAGACGTGGTCCGGGTTGATGTCTGCCCGATCAACGCCAAGGCTGATGTACCAGGCGACCGCCGCCAACGCCGTCAGGCTCCAGGCCGCCGTGCAGATTCGCTTGAGAATATTCCCCACCATGAATCCGAAGCGACCGTCCATCTCGGTCCGACCGGCAGCGCAGACTCCCATGATGAATGGCTGGGCTACGATCCCCATCAGTGCCTGGATCGCATACATCACCACGAAAAACAGGCCGATCTCTCCCGGGACGACGAGCGAGAGCATTTCGGGATCGTCGATAGTCCCGCGGATACCCTCCATCCCTCCTACGGCTTGCATGACGAAGGGGAGCAGCAGAAAGGAGAAGAGAATCGTCAGGATCCCCTGAACGAAGTCCGTGACGATTGCTGCGGCCAACCCTCCGGCCGTGCCATAGGCGACGAACAGAACCGTAATGATGGGGATCGCCCAGTCGGCCGATACTGCTCCGCCTGTCGTGGCCTCGATCAACGCTCCTGAGCCTTTCAGCAGCAGACCGATCTTCACCGACAATCCCACGATTCCGACGACCGAAAACAACAGGGCCACGCTCCGATCGTAACGCAATTCGTACACGTCCGCCGTCGTGATCGCCCGGAGCCGCCGCATGATCGGGGCGATCAGCCAGTAGAACGGGGTGGCCGGGAGCCAGATCCATTGCCACCAGATCCCTGCGAGTCCGACCCGAAACGTTTCGGCGGCCACACTCACAGCCTGGTCGGACGCCGTCCCGGTCCCAAAGGCGAAGGTGGTCATCATCGCCTTGCCGAATCGACGGGGCATGAAGTAGTCGCCGATCGAACGCACCCGCCTGGCCATCCAGACTCCGAGGGCTGTGATGCCCGCCAGGTAGGCCACCAGCACGATCAGGTCGATCGGATGCATCGCTGCGGTCGGCTCGGGCATGGCGTACCGTGGGCTGCTTGTCGGTAAAGCGAGTTCACAACCTTGAAGTCGATGGGTGCAGGGAAGGGACGGTCCGCCCGGTCCGATCACCCAGGCTCGGACACGGACAGGTTGTAAGCCTCGATGAGCGCGCTGTTGTCCGCATCAGCGTAGCCGGCCCGAGCGGCTGCTTCCAGAATCCGGCAGTGGGCCTCACTCAGTGGAAGGTCCAGTCCGGCCGCACCAGCGGCGGCAATCATGAGTTGGACGTCCTTGATGTGTTGCGAGAGCTTTGCCTGCGTCCGGTAGTCGCGATCAATCATCTTCCGGGCTTTTGTGTCCATGATCCGGGAATAGGCCATGGAGTGGAGCAGAACGTCCAGGGTCGTCTCCGGGTCGAGCCCGAGTGACCGGGCGAACGCGAGGCCCTCGGCCAGGGCAGCTCGGTTGAGCCCCAGCACCAGGTTGCTGACCAGCTTCAGCTTCGACCCGCTGCCGGAGGGACCGGCGTAGACAGCACGCTCCGTGAGGCAATCGAACAGATCTCGGCAGGTGTCGAATGCCTCCCGTGGGCCGCCGACGACCGTCGAAACCTGCCCTCGCCTCGTCTGCTCGCTGGACCCGGAGATCGGCGCGTCAAGGTAAAAGACCCCGCCAGCCGTCAACTTCGCCCCAAGGGCGGCCGTTCGGTCCGGGTCGCCCGTCGTGGTGTCGATCAGGATCAGCCCCGGACGGAGCCCCGCTGCCAGGCTGTCGAGAACTTCCTCGACGGTCTCCGTCGTGTACAGGCTGATCAAGACGCGATCACAGGAAACCATCGGGTTCTCAGACCAGCGTGCTCCCTGCTCAATCAGTCCCTCGGCTTTCTCTCTGGTCCGATTGAAGACCTCAACGGGATACCCCGCTTCCATCAGCCGGAAGGCCATCGCCGATCCCATCAACCCGAGGCCGATCACGCCCACCGATCGATTCATTTGCGACCTCACGAACGAACATCGTTATGAAACTCGATGCGCTTCATTCGGTGCCGATGTCGATTCATCGCCGCCATCGGCATCATGGACTGTCTTTGCCAGGGATCTCGTTCAATGTGTAAGCCCCGACCGCATGGACCAGGGACGCTCCCGATTCGGAATGAACCCCGGCGACGTCAATGAGATAAACATGATCCTGAACGAGGGGCTCCGTCGTCAGCTCGACGCTCATTCGGTCGGGCGCGACGAGAATCCTTTCCACCCCAACCTCCGAACGATCGAGTTCGGGAGATCCATAAGCTCCGGTATATTCGTAGCGATATCGCTCCAGGTGATACGAGGACCGAACGGCCGCGGTCTTCTCATCAATCGGTGCGGTGAAGACGATGCGGAACCCGCGGGGCATTGCGTGGATCGACTGCATCTCGAAGGGGGTCTCGCCCGTGAAATCGACGCGAAACAGGGCACCTCGGTCGGGCTGAGCCATCCAGCCCGGTTCCGTGATCCCACCGACATAGAGGTGCCCTGCCGGGTCAAAGGCCAGGCTGACAGGCCCGAGTAGCCCCTCTCCCCAGAACGGGAAGCAGGCCCCCTGGTACTGGCCGTTCACCCGCTCGACATTCGCCCGCACGATCGCGCCACCATACATCAGTTCCGCAAGGAAAAACTGGCCGGAGAACGGTCCGAATTTCCCTCCTGTGTTATCGTACGCGACACCGTTGATCGATCGTCCCCACGCGTAAGGGACCCACACGGCGGGCCTCCCAGCCGGTTTCTCAGCATGCTCCGGCTGCCCCGGGTTCGGGAAGCCATAGAATTTCCCTCGCTCGACGTGGCAAAGCTTATTGGAGGCGACCCACTCCCCCTGGTTGTCGGTAAAAAAGACCTCTCCGTCCGGCCCGGAACACCAGCCGAGCGGATTACGCAGGCCGAAAGCCAGTTCCTCCGGCTCCCGTCCGGGGACGATCCGCAACACCCCCCCCGACCCCGGCAGGCTCGTGTTCGCATAGGGGGCATAGCTCAGGATGAAGCCCCCCTCTCGATCACGCACGAGGCCGTACGCATAGTCATACGTGTCTGCAACTCCATGAGGGAGGGCGGCAACTCGGTCGAATCGATCCGCCCGGCCGTCGCCGTCGGTGTCGCTCGCTCGGGTGAGATTCCGACGATGAAGCACGGAGAGGCCATCCTGCCCGGCGAGCATGGAGAATGCATCCTGGAACAGGCCGCGGCTATAGTCCGTAAAGCGAGCCGAGGACGGGTCGCCTCGCGGGTCGTCCACCACAAACAGCTCCCCCGTCTTCAACGAAGAAACGAACAGGCTCCCGTCCACCGGATCAACGGCCAGTGCGGCGGGCATCACCCGGTCCTCTCCCGACACCGTCTTTGGCCTCGGGAACGCGACGGCCCGATACCCCGGGCGTTCCAGGTCCCCGCCCGTGAGGTCAGGCTGTTCAAGCGGCGTTCCCTCCCATACTGGGGCCGAACGAGCATGAATCAACACATGTGAGAGTATTACAAAAACCGATCCAGAGAGGTCGGGTATGAGTCGTACCGCTCTCCCGTTGCCGTCGATCGCCGGTTCGATCGTTCCTGTAACCGCCTCTGCCGAGAATGCCTCTGCGGAAGGGTCGCCGAGCCGAAGGACCAGGGACACGCCTTGCGGGAGCCCCGCCACCCGGACCACCCGCTCGAGCCGGCCCTCCTCTTCGGCTCGGACGATCCGGACCGAATCCTCGAACTCGACTGGCCCAGAGGCGAGCTGGGCTAACGATCGCACACGCATGCCGTCCTGGAGCCGATCATATCCCTGAAACTGCCACTCGATCGGCCTCCCCGGCACTCCGTCGGCAATAAGCGTCCAGGATGGACCAGGCAGAAAGACGGGCCCAGCGGGCTCGCCTTCCCCATGGAACTGTCGCGTCCGTCCCTGGACGGTCCGCAAGAGTCGTCCTCCAACGAAGGCGGCCCGGGGCGAATGGTCGGCAAGGTCGTACACGACCAGATCATGACGATCGTTGAGCATCGTCATTGATTCAACAACCGATTGGTCTGGGAGTACGATGGGGATCTGTGCCACCAGCACAGGCTCCCCTGCGCCAGGGGCTTCCAGAGGAACCGGAGGCGGCGCCTGAGGAGCAGGGGCGTCACTCCCAAGCGTGAAGTAAGCCCACAGGGCATCACGCTGTCGGGTCGCGTCGCCGTCGAGAACCGAGGTGAGCGTCGTCCGGCCCTCGGGGAAAATCGCCGGCATTGGCGTGCCGGGACTGAATCGCGACGGATCTTGCACGAACTGATCGAACCAGTCTCGCCGGATTCGGCCGGCCACTCGGGTCAGGTCCGGGCCAAGGGCTCCGGGGTCGGGTTGCGAGAGTTGCCTGCCGTTCCAGACGTGGCAGGAGATGCAGCCATAACCTCTTGAACCGACCAGCTCAGCCCCGATGAGCGTCCCGAGCGTCGGGTCGTCGACGGGCGTCGACTCAACTTCGGCCCCGGAGACGATTGCCCCATCGGCCTCGGCGATCGCCTGCACCAGCGCT
>NZ_JABBYO010000027.1 GCF_012958305.1 Tautonia rosea
TGGTATTATGGGATCTTCCCGGGCTGACTCAAGGGTCACTTCCCAGCCGACATCCTCGCGTCTTGCCCTGTTCTCGGTTTGTAAGCGTCAAACCGATCATGTGGTTGGTTTGACGCTTACAACAGGTGAACTGTCAGCGGGGGCTCTTCCTCACCTACACCGCCCCCGGCGGCTCTACCTGCCGAAGGATTAGGTGGTCGACCCGACCGAGTCGATCCGGCAAAAACTTTTTTGCACATATAATAAGTTATTAAATTTTTTGCCATCAATTATCAGTATCAATCATACAACCAGCGTCAGCTCTGGCCCGACGGCCGCCTCCCTTCGGCCCCGTGTCCTGTGCTCCCCGGCGGTCCCGACGTCGCTGGCCAGGGTCTTGGGCCGGGACCGCTCGACCCTGCGTCCGAGGCGATCGAGGTTCTCCCCGGCGTCGAGCTTCGAGGCGAAGAACCGTACCTCGTAGCGGGCCCGGCTGGCCTGGACGTAGCTGAGTTCCCGGTCCTGCATCGGGCCCCCGGCCAGGACGAAGGCCCGGTCGACGGTGACGCCCTGGGCCCGGTGGGTGGTCATGGCGTAGCCGGGCAGCAGCGAGGGATACGTGTCGGCGTGGACGACGACCGTCTCGCCCCGGTCAAGCCGCACCGCGAGCGAACGGCCGCGGATCCGCTCGATCGTCCCGAGGTCCCCGTTGGAGACGCCGATCCGTTTGGAATTGGCGGAGAAGAGCACCCGGTCGCCCTGGTGGAGCGTCGTCCCCGGGTCGAGCGTGACGGTGCGGCTGCGGTGGATGAGCCCCCGCGCCATCCGCTCCTCGCGGCAGAGGTCGTTGAGCCGCGCGACGTCGGCGCGGGTCGCGGCGAAGATGAGCGCCCTCTCGGGCTCGCCGGCGTGCTCGCCCCAGCGGGCGACCAGCTCCCGCATGGCGGAGATGCGGTCCTCGGCGACGTGGACCCAGCCCTTCTCGTCGTACGCCTGGAGGGCTTTGCTCCCCTCGCCCCGGCCGATCTGCCGGATGGCCTCGACCTTCCAGGGGCTCACCGCCCCGGTGATCTCCTCGCGCTGGCGGATGATGCCCGTGAGCTCCGCGCCGCCGAAGCGGTCCAGCAGGCCCCGGAGCGGGCCGCCGGCGTCGACGGCCTGGAGCTGCTTGGCGTCGCCGACGAGGACCACGCGGCACTCGCGCTCCCGGGCGGCCTCCAGCAGCCGGGCCGCGTCTCTTGTCCCCAGCATCCCGGCCTCGTCGACGACCAGCACCGAGCGGCGGGGCAGCGCCGCGTCGGCCTTCTCCCGGTCGCCGCCTTCGAGGTCCCGGAGCAGCCCGTAGACCGTCCGGCTCCGGATGCCCGACTCCTCTTCGAGGCCCCGGGCCGCCTTGCCCGCGACGCACGCGCCGGAAACCTGAATCCCGTCGCGCTCGAAGGCCTCGCGCAGCGCCCCGAGGAAGAAGGTCTTGCCCGTCCCGGGGTCGCCCGAGACCAGTTGCAGGTCGGATGGCTCGCGCGTGGTCTTCAGGAGCGCGATCTTCTGCTCGGCCGTGAGCGTGGGGCGGCCGGCCAGGGTGGCCTCCAGGGACGCGTCCGAGGCCCTGACCTCGCATCGATCGCGGATGATGCCCGCGTCCTCCAGGAGCTTCGCCTCCAGCTCCAGCATCGTGACGGTCGTGTAGGCGGATTCGGACTCGGCGTCGGGGCCAGTACCGGTACCGGGCTCCCGCTCGGTGAGGCGGACGACCTCGGGGTGGTGCTCCAGGGCCCTGTCCACGGCCTCCAGCACCGCGTCCGCGCCCTGGCCCCGGCCCTGTACGGCCTCGGCGACGTGCTGCACGAGGTCCCGGCGGGTAAAGACGCTCTCGGAGGCGGTGACGGCGCGGAGCGCCTCGTCGATGGCGCCCGTCATGATCGCCTCGGGGTCGCGGCCGTGCTCGACGGGGTGGCCGGTCAGCGCCCGGGCGGCCTGCGGCGTGAAGCCGTGCGCGCGGGCGACCTCCTGCCACTCGGCGAGCAATTCCCCGCGGGGCCGGATCTCCTTGCGGCCCCGGGAGTTGATGACCGCCTCCTCGGCGTCGGCGGCGCCGGAGCCGCCGTAGCGGGCCATGTAGGCGAGCACGTCCTGGCGGCGCTTGGACCAGTGATCGCACAGCTCCCTCGGCACGCCCGGCAGCTCGAACCAGCTCTTCGGGATGGTGACCGGCTCGCCCAGGACCTCGGCCGTCTCGGTCGCCCGTTGGGAGCGGATCCCGAGCTCCTGCCCCAGCAGGTGCGAGAGCTCGGCGCGGTAGAGCGCCCCGGCGGTGCGCTGGTGCTGGTAGAAGGGGAGGCTCTCGACGGTGCCGGTCGTGCCGTCGGCCCGGACGCCGACGTTGGCGACCACGACGTGGGAATGGAGTTTCGGGTCATTCGCCCTGCTGGTGCCGTGCTCGAACACGGCGCAGGCCAGCGTCACCGCCTCCCGCTCGGTGCCCCCCTTGCCGCGGCGGCAGACGGCCGCCTCGGACTCCAGGTAATTCATCGCCCGCCGCACGGCGTCGAAGTGGCACCGCTGGATCTCCGCCCGCACGTCGGAAGGGGCCGCGGCCCAGAGGGCGTCGACGTCCTTGGGGGGCGAGAAGGTCAGGTCCCAGCCCATCTGGCGGTGGCGCACCCGGATCTCGCCGGAGGCGTCCCGGTAGTTGACCCCGCTTTTGCCCGCGTTCTGGACGAGCTTCACGTGCCGGGACCGCGGCGAGTGGCCGTCCAGCAGGTTCTCCAGCGCCTCGCCGGAGACCCGGCCCCGCAGGCCGAGCGCGGGGGCGCCGCCGCCGATCCAGGTCCCTTCGGGCTCGCCGCCCCGGACGTAGTAGTCCGCCGAGGCGATCTCCAGGTAGTAGCTGGCGTGGCCCGGCGTGACCGGCGCGATGCTCAGCATGGCTCGTCCCTCCCCTGCTCTGCCGGCCTTGCGGCCATCACTGTTGCCGTTGCTTCCGCCATCGCCCCTATCCCCCCAAGAGCAGCGCCTCCCGCACGAACCGCTCGGCCTCGGGCTCGGGCACGTCGAGCGCGACCAGGATGGCCCGGGTCACGGTCGCCAGGTCGTCCCGCAGCCGGGCCTGGTCGTCGCGGATGGCCGCGACCTCCTCCTCGATGAACTGCTGCTGGCGGTTCTGCACGCGCTGGACGGTCGCCAGGCGGGCGAACTCCCCGGGCGAGAGCCCGACGGCGTTCGCGTGCCGCGTGAGCTCCCGGTACTCGTCCTCGGTGACGCGGAAGCTGACCGATCGGGACCGCAGCGTGGCGGTGCGTCTGACGCTCATGCGGGCCCCTCCCGCTCCCGCTCGCCGGGGCCGGCCCGGAGGCTGACGCGGCCGAGGGCCGCGATCCGGTCCCTAGCCCCGCCCCCTCGGGGGCGCGTCGGTCCGGCGGCGTCCCGACGCTCGATCTGCCGGATGACCTCGTCGAGCTGACCCACGAGGTCCGGCTCGTGATCCTGGTCTCGATCCTGCTCCTGATCCTGTCCCGGGCCGGGTCCGGGTTCGAGTCCCGGTTCGATCCCGAGCCGCTCGAAGTCTTCGGTTTCGAGCGGGCGGAGCCGCTGGTCGGCCGGGTCGCGGCGGACGAGCCCCGGCACGCCCGGGTCGGGCCGGGCCAGGCCCCGGAACACCTCGGCGCCCCGCAGCGGGGCGAACCAGGCGTCCTCGTCACTCATGTAGTAGCCGTGCAGCCCGGCCTCGACGCCGGTCTTGGGCAGCTCGCGGAAGGTGTTGGGCAGGACCCGCGTGCGCTTCTGGATCGACCGGCTTTCGCCGTTGGGGCCGGTCGACTCCTCGTACCACTCGACGTCGCCGATCGACTCGCTGGCGAACCGGGCCGTCTCCTTGCCGTCGATCCGCAGGAACGCCTTGTGGGCGCAGAGGCCGACCAGTTCGTGGGCCTCGTTCTCCTCGTAGACGGCGCAGAGCCCGCGCCAGTCCTGGAAGCCGAGGACCACGCAGGCCCCGGCCGAGCGGCCCATCGTCATCAGGTCCTCGATGCCCCGGAGCCGCCCCAGGGCCTTGAACTCGTCGAGGATGAACCAGGTGCGGTCGGCCATGCTGTCGAGCTGGGCGCGGTTGCCCTTCTCCAGCACGAGCTGGATCAGCCGCTGGACGATCACCTGGTTGATGGCCTTCAGCGCCTTGCCCGCCACCTGACTGCGGCCGACGACGAGGATCCCCTCGGAGGCGGCGAACTCGCCGAGGCTCAGGGCCCGGCCCTCCCGCTCGGCGTGGTGCCAGAGCGAGGCGACGATGCGGTACTGGCCGACGCCGTTGGCCAGCGTGCTCATCACGTCGTTGGCGGTCTTCTCGTTGGCGAAGTAGCGGGCGAACGTCTCGCGCCCCTCCTCGGTGCGGCCGAGCACGGCGCGGATCCGCTCGGGGCTCAGCAGCGTGTGGCAGACGTCGCGCAGCGTCCAGGCCCCCGGCGTGTGCTCGATGAAGGAGACGATCACCGCCTCGCAGAGCACCTTCTTGGCCTCGTCGAAGTACGGCTGGCTGGCCTTGGGGTTGGCCGGGAAGAGGACCTCGACCAGCTCGGCGGCCAGGGCCCGGTCGGTGATGTCGTCGGCGAGCTTCCAGGCGTAGCCGCGGGCGTCCAGGGGGTTGAGGGTGCGGATCGGGCAGGAGAGCCCGAGGCCTTCGAGCTGCGGCAGCGCGTCGAGCTTCGAGTCGAAGACGACGGCGCGGTGGCCGAGCCCGGCGCCGATCGCCGGGAAGGCCCGCTGCATCAGGAGCTGGATCGAGACGCTCTTGCCGCTGCCGGGCGAGCCGATGAAGCAGAAGTGGGCGTTGGCCCGGTGGCTGGGGAGCATGACGCCCCCGAACGGCAGCCCGGCGTCGCCGCGCGGCAGCTTGCGGGCGGCGTCCCGCCGCATGCGGGCCAGCGACTTGACCTCCGCCCCGCGCACGTGGTCCGAGGGCGGGCCCTCGTAGTGGCGGCGGACGAGCCAGGCGACGCAGAGCATGGCGCCCGTCGCGAGGCCGAGCGCCGTGAGCGTGCCGCGGGAAAGGCCGGCCCCGTAGCCGCCCAGGGCCGCCAGGGGGATCAGGGCGTGCAGGCCGACCCAGGAGGCGACGAACGAGACCGCCTCGTCGAGCCGGACGTCCTCGTTCCGAGACGCCAGGAGGTTGCCCGCGTCGAAATTCGCCTTGGACGCGAGCCAGAGGGCGATGCCAACGCCGACGGCGGCCGCCAGGACCGGGTGCAGGGGGAGGCCGCGCGCGGAGTGATACGCCGCGGCGCCGGTGGCGATCGGGACGAGGCCCTCCAGGATGACCCGTGTGGCGAGCACGCTCATAGCGCTGGCGTTCCGTGGTGAAAATCGGTTAAACGTACACGCGATCTTTTACGGGTTTCCCTCAGGGAGCGCCAGACCTCTCGGCCCGATTTTTCCGCTTTTTTACCGTGGGGTTACGCCGCGATCGGCCAGCATCGGGGCGAACAGCGTTTCGGCCTCGCGGCGGCACCGCGCCAGGTCCCCGGCGATGCGATCCAGCCGCCCCGGGAGGGTCGAATGGCGGGCGACGAAGCCGGCGATGAGCCGGCGTGCCTCCCCCGTGGCGGCCTCGTCGGCGGCCGGGTGGCCGTCCGTGCGGGCGATCTGCGCGAGGCGCCCCATGAGCCGCTTCAGCTCGCCGGCGCTCCTCGGTTCGTACACCGCGTCCTCGTCGACGGCGAAGAGCGTGGCGAAGGTCGGCTCGAGGTCCTCCCCGACAACGCGCCCCTCCAGGAAGCGGGGCGGGATCTCCGGCAGCAGCGCGTCGAGTCGCTCGTGGTGCGTCCTGACGTGCTCGAAGGCCGCCTCCAGCGCGGCCTGGTCGTCGAGCGCCCGGCAGGCGTCGGCCAGGGTGAACGGGCCCTCGCGGCGCAGCACGCGGCCGGCCTGCCATTCGGCCTGCTGGGCGATCGGCGCGACTCCCTGGCCCCCGGTCGTGATGTCGTAGAAGGTCTGCTCCAGGTGCGGGGCGGTGAGCTGCGCGACCCGGCGGCGCAACGCGAAGGGCAGCCGGGCGTCGCCCTCAAGCTCCCCCAGCTCGACCGCGAAGTCGATCATCCGGGTTTGGAAGGGCCCCATCTCCTGCTCCAGCGCCCGCGCGACGCGGGCCTGGGCGGCGAAGGCGTCGACGATGCGCTCCTGCTGCTCGGCCGAGAGCGTGACCTCCTGGAGGCCCAGCTCCCCGTATTCGAGGGCCGTCTCGAGGTCGTCGACGATCTCCGCCAGCGGCTCCTCCCCACGGGCATCGGCTCCGATCCGCGCGGCATCGTTCGCCGTCGGCTGCGTCCGGGACCCGGCGCGGGGGAGCATCCAGGCCAGCGTCCCGACGGCGACGGCCGCCAGCAGGACGCGGGCCCCGGGGCCGAAGTGGAGCGGGCCGGGCGCGGGGACGGCCTCCGGATTGGGATTCGGGCTCGGGCCGTACCAGCGGCCCTCGGCGGGGTCCCAGGCGTAGGCGAGGGTCTCGCCCCGGTGGCGGAGGATGACCCGCCCGTCGGGCGTCCGGGAGAGGGTCGCCCGGTCGGCGCCGGTGCCGAGGTGGCAATCCTTGATCTCGATCCCGGCCGGCAGCCGGGTGCCGCCGACGTCGATCGCGCCGTGCTCGCCGAGCACGAGGTCGCCGAGCCGCACGGTGCGGCCCAGCGGCGTCATGGGATGATGGCTCATGGTGCGTGTCCCCGGTCGGTGGGTGTGGGTGTGGGTGTTGGTGGCGTCGTCGTGCTGGTGGTGGTGGTCGCGGAGAAGACCCAGCCCCCTGCCGCTCCCGGGTCGGCATCAATGTCGGCCGGCCGTGCCAGGACGGGCGGCTCGGGGGCGATGCGTCGGCGGGCGATGACGCCCAGCCCGAGGGTCAGGACGATGCGGGCCTCGGGCTCGGGGGGCCCGATGGCGACGATGCGGGGCCCGTCGTGCCGCCCTCCCGGCCCTCGGCCCCGGGGCGCGGGTGCTTGCGGGGCCGGCCTCGGGGCCGCTTCGGCGGCTGCGGCGGTTGCTGCTGGGCCGTCGGCGTGGCGGGATCGGCGGATCCCGGTGCGTCGTCGCCCGGGGCCGAGGCGTCTCGGGACTTTTTTGGGGGCCGCCCCCGCTTCCGCTTCGGCGGCATTGGCGGCGCCTCCGGCTCGGACTTGGGTTCGGGATCGTCTTCGAGCGTCAGCCCGAGGTCGTCGTCGGGATCGGCGTCCGGGTCGGAGGCCGGCCAGTCGATCTCGTCGAAGAGGGTCGCGATCTCGGGATCGGTATCGGGCTGCATGCGGCGCGGGGCGGCGAGCGCGGCCCGGCCGTTCCCCTTGCCATTTCCGTTGCCATTGCCGTTGACGGATCCGTTCAGCGCATGGCGCGGCCGGACTCGGCCCAGGGCCTCGGCCAGCAGGTCCGCCTCCCCGGCGGGCATGTCACCCTCCTCCCAGCGGAGCGAGGCCGACTCGGCGACGGCGGCCCTGAGCCGCGTGCCGAGGGCCACGTCGGCGGGCTCTCCGCTCTCGATCAGCTTCGAGGCGAGCTCCAGGGCGGCCCGGGCCTCGCCCGCCTCGGAGATCCGGATGGCCAGGTGGGCGCGGCGGCCGGCGCTCATGACGAGCCAGCCCATGACGGCGTTGATCACGCGGTTGAGGATCCCCATGGATCTCGCCTCCTGTCGGCCTCGGTGTTCGTCTCGATGGATTCCGGTCGTTGTCCTCCCCCGGTCCCGGCGAAGTGATGGGCGCGGCGGGGAGCCCCCGGGGCAAGCGGCCCCGGGGGCCTCGTCGGTCGGTTGTCATGGCGGCGGCGATCAGCCGAACCGCTTCGACCAGTCGGTCTGGGCGGCGCCGTAAGTCTGGTAGGGCCACGCGCCGATGGGCTGCGGTTGGCACGCCTGGCGTTGCTGCTCCTCGCGGCGTTGCTGATCCTCGCGCTCGCGTCGTTCGCGTTCTTCGCGATCGCGCCGCTCCTGCTCGTTGTCGTTCATCCGGCCTGCTCCTCGCGGGTCGTGTCGTGTTGGGTACGGGGAGACGCGGGTTGGCGGGTGACCGTCGAGCACGAGGGAGGTGGTGCTCCGGTCTCGCGGTCGTCGAGAGACGGGTATCTGACCAAATTGGTCAGCTCCAATTAAAAATACTGACCAAATTGGTCAAGATCAAGGTGCCCGGGATTTTCCCGCGGATTTCCTCGGGGCGGGGCGTCAGACGGACAGTTGCAAGGACGGGAATGTTTTCGAGGTCAGCAGCGTCCTCGGCTTGCCGCTGAGCGTCCGCACCCGGAAGGCGCCGTCCTTGTAGTCGGCCCGCTTCACGCAGCCGAGGGCGACGGCCTCGCCGTCGTAGATCAGGTCCGCGCCGCACGACTTGGCGATGCGGTAGACCTCGTCGGCCGCCCGGGCGTTCTCCTCGTAGGACCCGAGGCTCCCCGCCTCGTGCAGCCGGGAGAGCAGGCCACGCAGGGCCTCGACGACCGGGCGATGCAGCGCGTCGAGCTGGGCCGAGAGGGCGGCGACGGCCTCGCCGGCGGGCATCCCCTCGCGCAGCGCCCTGCCGAATTCCGCGGGCAGCGGGGCCGCGGCACGCTCGATGTCGCGGCCGATCGCCTCCAGCGATTCAGCCACGCCGGATCGGTCGGGGAGCGTCGCTCCGTCGAGGGTGTCACCGAGATGTGCTTTCTTGTCTGCGTACTCCACCAGGCGTGAGATCTCAGAATCGGAGATCCGAGTCAAATCTCCGCGCCGTTTTCCCGGCGGCTCCCACGCGGGAGGTCCATCCTGTCGGTCCCAGAGGGGCCCCAGCGGTCCGCCGGGACCGGGGTCGAGGGCGGTGATCTCCGGCCCGAGCTCGGACGCCGCGTCGAGGTCACGCCCCAGTCCACGCGCGACGCGATCCTCGTCCGAGGCCGCGGCTTGCCCTTCCCTGGCGGCCAGCTCCGCCGCGAATGAGGCGCTCCGCGCGGCGAATTCGGCCATGCCCCGCATCCGCTCGAGGTTCATGTCCTCGTGCGCCTGGACGACGTCGGAGAGGCGGGCGACGGCGGCGTTCTCGGCCTGGTAGGGCACCGTTTCCATCGGCGCGCCCGGCTCGATGGCGTCGAGGAGCGTCTTCAGGTAGCCGAGCGCGCGCGCCAGACGGGCCCGCGACGGGCGGTCGTCCCGGAGGCAATACTCCCGGCCGATGCGCAGCGCGAGCGTCATGCCCCGCGTGACGTCCGGGTGGTCCACGAGCCGACGCACGCGGAGGCCGGTGCGGACCGTCAAGGCGACGATCGCCAGGGGACAACGCTCGCCGATCCGGCGGATCAGCTCGGTTTGCTGCGATGCCAGCGTTCGCATTGGGGACATTACTCGGTGGTTTCTGCGCCGGGATTCGATCGGTCGAGGTGGTCCGTGTACGCCCGGATCATCTGCCGAGCAATGGAACGTGCCCTCTCGAGCTCGTCCTCCGAAGCCGGGCGGAGTTCGCAGTGGAGGCCGCGATGGCGACCTTCCCGGACCGGTTCGTCATTCGAGATTTTCCCCAGGTATGACCAATCAGCCCTGGTGATTCCGAGCCTCGGCCGGGCCTCCTGTTCCCCGTCGAAATGATCTTTGAGCGCGTCGCGGACTTCGTAGAGGTGGACGAGGGCGTTCGGCGGATCGTCGACCGATCGGGTGAGGCTCGCCAGGAGCTTCGAGAGGGTCGGGTCCCCAGCGTGTCTCACGCACTGTTCGCGAAACTGCCTCCGGGCGTCCAGCCGTTCCGCCCGCGAGTCGCAGGTGATCTGCCCCTCGGCGTTCGTGACCCGGAAGTCGATCGGATGGACCGAGGTAATCGCGATGATCGACTCGGCCAACACCCAAACATCCTTCCGTCCGTCCGGATGATGCCGCGTCATCCCGAGTCTGGTCCTCTCGTGCGGCCGGCACGTCATGACTTGCTGCGCGTCGAAGACGCGCCCGATCGCTTGCTCGATCTCGGGTCGCAACGCCTGGCCGACGTGGGGGTCGGGCAGGTCGATGGTGGCGACGATCGAGCCGTCGTCGATCGTCAGGGTGTAGCCCGCCCCTCGCAGCGAGACGGGTCCCTCAAAATAGTCGCCGGGCGTGTAGCTCCCCTCCAGGACCAGTCTTGTCTCGTTGTCCGACTCCCTCCCTGCCGCATTCATCGAAGTGGCCTCCCGCTCGACATCCCGACCCACTTGGTCCGGATGTTCAGTGATCCCAGAATGGGCAAGCGGGGTCAACTTTCGCCCCGCATCGTCCCCCCTGCCCCGATCGATTGTGCTCCGCCGCACGCTGCGCTAGAACTCCGCTCGAACAGACGATTGCGGTAGAGGGGATTGCCCCGGTTGCTGGCCGGCGTGGGCGACGATGACGTCCCCGCGATGGCGAGTGGCCGATGGGCGCACACGGTTTTCATTTTCGCAGATTTTTCAGGTTTTCTCGGCCTTTCGGGGCCCCGGGACTCTCCGCGCCGGGGATCGATCCCGCCCGCAGATTCGCGCGGGTGGTGCAATCGCTGCCCGGCTCGGGGAGACCCAAGCCGACGCGTTTCTTGATGTCAATTGCGTTGGACCCGAAGGGACCGCATCGACGATGGCCACGAACCTGACCCATGCCCACGGGCAGCTCTTCCGCCGCAACCCCGACGAGGTCTTCCCGTCACTCCAGGCGCTCTGGGCGCACTGCGACGGCGAGAAGGCGCGATCGCGGGACGTGTGGAGGCCGCCCTCGGCCCTGAATCCCGTCGCGAACGGGAGCCTCCGGCTCGACGTCGGCGAAAACGAAGGCGACGAGCACGGCCTGGCGCTCAACGACTGGAGCTTCTCGCAGCTCTGCGCCCTGGCGGGCGTCTCGAAGGACACGGTCAACCGGCTCTCGCCCGAGACGGCCGGCCGCGTGCTCCGGGAGACGCTCCCGGCGGGCAACAAGCCGCTCCAGCTCTACGCCGAGGGTGACCGGATCCGGTCGATCCACGGCACCGCGTACACCCGGCTCCACAACGCGGACCTCGTGACGATGCTCCGCGAATTCGCCGTCGACTTCGAGCCCCCGCCCCGCGGCATCACCGGCGGGACGGGGCTCTACTGCGGGGAGCAGGACCTCTTCTGTTTCCTGATCGACCCGACCGGCTGGGCGGAGATTGGGGGCGAGGCGTTCGCCCCCGGCTTCTTCGCCTGGAACAGCGAGGTCGGCAAGCGTTCGGTGGGGGTCGCGACGTTCTGGTTCCAGGCCGTGTGCCAAAACCACATCGTCTGGGACGCCACCGAGGTCGTCGAGTTCGCCCGCAAGCACACGGGCAAGGTGGGCGAGGCGCTCTCGGACATCCGCCGGATCATCGAGCGGTTGGTCGAGACGCGCGACGCGCGCCGGGACGGCTTCGTCTCGGTGATGCGCACCGCCATGGAGACCACGTTGGGGAATGACGCCGAGGAGGTGCTCAAGGCGCTGGCCCGAAACGGCATTCCCAAGGGGCTCGCCAAGGAGGCCATCGCCCGCGCCGAGTCCCGCGGCCGGTTCACGATCTTCGCCCTGGTCGACGCGCTGACCCGGATGAGCGGGGAGCTCGTCAACGCGGGGGAGCGGGCCGACGCGGACCAGCGGGCCTCGTCCCTGCTGGCGCTGGCGGCCGCATCGTCGTCGTAATTCGCCCGTGAGGCGCGATCGGCCCGACGGACAGGGTTACCCCCGTCCCGAAGGTCGATCGCGCCGCTGGGGGCCATCATGGCGACCAGGCGGGCTCTGCCGGCCGGGTCGCCGCCGCCGATGCGAGGGGTTTTTCCGAAGGAGCATGGCGCCCACCTCCCCTCGCATTTGCTGCACGCAATCAACCAAATTCAAAGCACCATTATCGCGATAACGCGATATTCCCAAGACGCGATAACGCGAGAACGGAAATCCCGCCTCAGGCCGCGTCGTCCGCGGCCCGGGGCTCTTCCGGATGCTCGCCCCCTGCCCCGTCGGCCAAGGGCCCGCGGAGCGAGACCACCACGCCGCGCAGCGCGTCGTCGAGGATGGCGTTGACCAGGCCCGAGCGGTCGGTGCCGCGCATCGCGGCCAGGACGGTCAGGCGCAGGTCGTTCTCCGGGGAGAGGAGCAGGGAGCACTTGACCTTCTCGGCCCCTTTGCCGCGCTGAGCCTTGGCGGCCCTGCCCTTCTTCGCCTTGGAGCTTCCCGGGTCATTCTGCATCGGCCACCTCGGTCGTCTGTCCGCCCTGTTCCGAATCCCACCGCTGCTCTTTTCGGCAGGGCGACGCGTCCGACTTTGCCCCCGGGAGCATTTGCTCCTGCGCGACCGCGGTCCGGGGCCCCTGCCCTGCCCCGGTCGGACGGGCCTGGAACACGCGGTCAGGGTGCGGTGACGCGGCAGTCTTACCTCCTGTTCCGCCGTTATCGCGAGAACGCGATCGCCATAAATCCCTGGAAATGCTCGACTTGCCGTCTTAGGATTCTCGCGTTATCGCGATAACGCGAGAATCCTAGAACGCGAGAACGCGATATCGCGATGTCGGCCAGTCAGTCCCGGTGCCGGGTGTTGCGGACGGCGGAGTCGAAGAGCCGGGCAAGGTTCTCCTCGAAGTTGGCGATCTCGGTCGGCTCGCTGTTGCGGGGCCGCTTGGAGAACTGGGCGCGGCGGCACTGCTTGGCCAGCTCCTCCCGGACGTTGAAGAGCAGGGTCACCGAGGCGCGCATGACGTTGCTGACCTTCACGCGCACGCCCAGCTCGTCGGAGATCTCCTCGATCAGCCGGTCCAGCTCGCGCTCCTCCTCGCGGGTGAGCAGCATGCGCTTCTCGCGCGTCAGGTCGCGCTTCTTGGCCGTCCGGGGCGCGGGCTGCGCCTCGGCGCCGGCGGGCGGCGGCGCGGGGAATGAGACCGGGGCAGGGGGGGCCTCGACGGCCTCGGCTCGGGGGCCGGGGACGGGCGCCTCCTCCTCCCGCTCCGCCGGGATCTCGACGACGGCGAGCCCCGGCGCGGCGTCGGGGCGGTCGCGGTGCCTGGTCAGGACGTCCCGCGCCAGGGCTTCCTGGACGGGGCTGTAGGGTCGTTCGTTGGGCGCGATTCGCTTAGGCATTGGCGGCCGCCTCCTCGTCGTCGAAGTCGGCCCCATCGTCCAACTCTTCGGGATCATTCAGGTTTGCCAGGGTGATCCCGTTGACGCGCGCCTCGACCTCGGCGGCCACCTTGCGATACTGGCCGGCGAGCTTGTGCGTCGGGCTGGTCTCGAAGAGGGTCTTGCCCACCTTCTGGGCCTCGTGCACGACGACCGAGCGGCTGATGTCGGTGGCGAACTTGGCGGGGGAGCCGTCGGAGAACCGGAACGTCTTGTCGACGTAGCTGATCAGCGCGGTGGCGAGCCGGGTCTTCCGCCCGTCGACGCCCGAGAGGATGACCCCGAGGATCTCCAGCTCGGCGTTGCCGTTCTGCTGCGCGTCGCGGATGTCGACCAGCGCGTCGTTGAGGCCGGTGATCGCCAGCGGGTCGGGCATCGCGGCCAGGATGAACCAGCGGGCGGCCTTGTAGGCGGCGATCGTGGGCGTGTTCGCGTTGGGGGCCGTGTCGAGGAAGATGTAGTCGTAGACCCCCTCCAGGCTCTTCAGGGGCTTGATCAGCACGTCCTGCTCGACGATGAACTTCGAGCGCTGCAGGAGCGCCTGGTCGGTGGTCTCCAGTTTCCGGCTGGCCGGGATGATGTCGACGTTCTTCGGCAGCTCCAGGTCCTCATCGCCGTCGGTGATGACGACGTCCAGCGGCTGCTCCTCGCCGATCAGCACCTCGAAGCTCCCGAGGAAGCTGTTGCTCGGCACCCCCAGGTGGCGGGTCGCCCCCTGGTTCATGTCCAGATCGATGATCAGGCATTTCTTGCCCAATTCGCCCAGCGCCGCGGCGATGTGCACGGCGTTGGTCGTCTTGGCGACCCCGCCCTTCTGGTTCCCGACGGCGATGATCTGCGTGTTCCTCCGCGCCTCCTGCGGCGATTTGCCCTCCTGCGACTCCATGCTGGCCTCCCTCTCGAAAAAAAATTGACGTCCCAAGTCCCGTCGTGTTCTCGCGATAACGCGAGAAGCCGTTATCGCGAGAACACCGGGATCGGCCGTAGAGTGCCAGCCCTAAGTCGTTGCCGCAAGGGCTCTTTTCGAGTTATTCGCGCGTTATCGCGATAACGCGTTATCGCGATATTCCGGGCCGCGTTATCGCGATAACGCCATAACATCAAGCCCTTAGATCGCTTGCGGCGCGATCTCGACCGTTGCGTCGGCGAAAACGACGCGCTTATACTCACCCTGCAAAACTTTAACCGGCTTGTAGCTAGGGCGATCCGCACCCGGGAATGGGGGCGGGGCCGTCCGGCATTTTGTTTGTATTCGGAGGGCAGGGGAGCCTATGTAGCGAGGAGAAAGAGCCAGACCCCCAGAAACCAAAACAGCGACCGCAAGGGTCGCTGCTATTGGGTCCGCCGATGGGCCGCCTGAGAACAGGGGAACATCGGGGCAGGAGTTGCGTGTGGTAACTCAACTCTAGCCCCACCCCGTCCCCCCTGTCAACGGCCCATCTCGCGCGGAGACGGGGATCGTGCGCCCTGAGATCCGGAGCACATGACGACGCCCACTGCCCTCTGCGGGGAACGCGGACGCCCGAGGTTCGTCCGCACGCAGGGGGACGCAGCGCAATGGGATCACACGATCGGAATGGGAATGAGGACGGGACGCGGGCCAGGCCCGCGGGGGGATATGTCCTAATCGCGGCCGGGGGGCTCTTCGCCCTCTGGTGGCTGAGGAAGTTCGGGGTCATCCGGGGGCTCGACTTCCGGGTGTTCTTCGCGCTGTTGGAGATGCGGGAACGGCGCTGCGGGCTGCCGAAGGGGCGGGACCCGGAGTTCGGGCTCGCGGAACTCGCGCGGCTCTGCGGCGGCGCGGCCGAGCCGGAGCTGCGGCGGTCCCTGCGGCGGCTCCGCCGCGCGGGGCTGGTGCGGCGCTTCACGCGCTCGGCGCTGGTGCTCGCCAAGCATCCCTCGGAGTTGACGCTCGACGAGGCGACGCGGGAACTGCTCGACGAGAAGCTGCTCCTGCTCCGCTCCCCGAGGCGGCTCGTGCCGCTGCCGCGCCGCATGACGCGGCTCCTGGCCTCCGGGGCCTGCTATACGTTCGCCGGGGTCATCCTCGGCACCGCCATCGCCACGCTCTTCTGCCGCAAGGGCCAGGTCAGCTCCCGAGGCGCGTACAAGGCGAGCTGGCTGGCCGAGGCGTTCGGGATCTCCGAGCGCACCGTCTACCGCCACCGCACCTACCTCGCCGAGCAGCTCGGCTGGATCCGGATCATCGACTCGCACCAGCTCCGGCAGAACGCCCGGGGGCTCCTGGTCGAGGTCGACCTCGACTGGGACGGCGCCGTCTCGACCGGTGCAAGCGTCGGGGCAGAGGAGCCGGAGAGCCCGATTTGTCAGGCCCCCCCGGCCGAAATCGGGGCCCGTTTGTCAGGCCCAAGGGATCTGGACAAGGAACCTTTCCAAGAGGAATTAAACACCAAACCCGCCCCGGGCGGCGGGCACGGATCCGGAGTTGGGGTTTATCAACCGAAAATTCAGGACGGGAACCCGGACACGGCCGGGGCGCGTCCCAGCCTGAAACGGGTGACGGCCGAGGACCTCAAGGACCCCGGACGGCTCGCCGCGCTGCGGGAGCAGGCCATCGGGGAGGGGCTCATCACCGGGTCCGAGCACGACCGGCTCCAGTTCTTCGCCGCGGCGGAGCGCGCCCGGTCGGTCGGCTCGAAGAACCCGCCGGGGCTCTTCGTCCGCATCGTCCGCTCGGGCCTCTGGCGGTTCCTGTCCCAGGACGACGAGGACGCCGCGAGGCGGAAGATCCGCAACCTGCTCTACCCGGAAGGTCGGCCCGATCGGATCGGGCCGCACGGGCCAACCTCGGGACTCGTCGCCGGTATCGGCCGGGAGGGCCGGATCGAGCCCAGACGCGAGGGTCCCTCGGAGGACGCGCTCGTCGTCCGGGCGGTGACCAACGCGCTGAGGCGGGCCGGGTTCAAGGGAGATCCGTTCTACGCGCTCAAGCGGCAGCAGCCGGAGTGGACGCGGGACCGGTGGGACCGGGCCGCGGCCGAGCTGGGGGCGGCGCCGATGGCGCGCTGAGCGTCCGGCCGGGTGGTGCGCCCGCAGCGGAAATGTGCCAGCCTCGGGCCCGATGGTCCGGCAGCTCTTCGACAATCTGGAGATCGACTGGGGGCGGCTTAAGGGGCCCGCGATCGCGCGGGACGCCGCGAAAGATGCGGAGAATTGCGACGAGGCAGGGGAGGAGTCTCTCCCCGAGCCGACGCTCCGCGACATCCGCATGGAGGATCTGAGGAATACGAAGCGGCTCTTGGTGCTCTACGACCAGGCGGTGAAGACGGGGCTCATCGACGACAGTGAGCAGATGCGGCTCGCATTCGCGAGCCTGGTCGAACACGCCCTGGACTGGGGGACGACCAATCCCTGCGGACTGTTCGTCTATCTGCTGAAGAACGGCCGGTTTGACGCGATCACGCTGCGTGATGAGAACCGGGCCGCTGCGCGGTTGAAGGAGCATCGGCGGAGTGGCTTGCGGCCAATCGTACGCCTCCGAGAGGAGGCGAGGAAATGACTCCTTCGGCGTGCCAAAACCGTTCGACAAGCACCATGATCCGGTGACTATTCAGAAATCGGGCTGATCGCGGTCGGTGGGTTCTCGATTATGCTTTGGGTTTCGGCTGGGGACCTTCGACCCATCTCAATTCGAAGTCGATGTGGAACTCCTCCGGTTTCATGCCATCGTGATCCTGGCAGACATTCCAGACGTTGGAGCCGGTCTGGATGCCCAGGATCGACCCGTCGGTGAAGTGGAGGTGGATGACCTCGCTCAAGTGGGTGTCTTCCGATCGCTCACCGTAGCCGAACTCGACCTTCTCGATGGTCTTCCCGACGGCCTGGGTGATCCGGCAGATGGAGTAGTTCGGCCGCGAAGGCTCGGCGATCGCGGGCAGGTGATTCAGCGACTCCTGGCGTTGGAGTGATGTCTTGCCGTCCAAGTCAAACAAGGTCTCCAGGTCGTCCAGGAGCTCTTTCAGGCCGGTGACGGTCGTCTCGAGGTCTCCTTCGAAGGTCTCGAACGCCGGGAAACGGACGGCCGCTCCCCGGACTCCGTGGGCGGCCTCTCCTCGCTGGACGCTGATGCCCTTGAATGCGTTCCAGAGGGGCGATGTGTCCGGAAGCGTTACGACCTTCTTCAGGGCCTTCACGGTCCGATCCGAGCTGAAGTTTGCCGTGATGCCCCTGTGTGCGGCGATCCGGGCAATGCACTCCTTGCTGAGCCCATCGATCAGGTAGCCATAGAGATCCTTGTGGGCGTCCTGGTATCGGTGGTTGTTCTGGGCCATGGGGAACGACGGGACGGCTTCGACGTCGACCGCGAAGAGGGGGACTCCCACTGCCTCCGTCGCCAGGGCGTTGATGGTCCGGACGACCTCCCGGAGGTGAAAACGCGGGCCGTTGTCGACGTCCCAGGACCCTTCGATATAGCGGCGAATCCAGAGATCGAAACGCCTGTCCTCGTCCGTGGTCCACGTGGGATTATCGAGGTGGAAGCCGGCCCATCGCCTCGCGTGCCCCTGGGACTTCTCCAGGAGATCGGGGAGGTACACCATGAGGGCAAGGTTCCCGTCGCTCAGCGTGCGGAACCCGAACCTCACGTCGATCCACTCCTCTCGCTGCGCCGAATCATCGTCGATCGATTCGGCGAAATGGTCGCAGAGGCGGATGCTCCCCTCGAAGTTGTCGGTCTCGACCTCGTACTTGTCCGGATTGTTGCGATAGACGGCCAGGACATCCTGGGAAAAGTAGCCGAGGATATGGTCGATTGACCGAATTTTTTGATTGAAAGAATTACTTTTCATGATTTTATTAATGTAAATTTATATGTGCTTTGAAATAAACTTGCCGATTTCGGACGCCGGGACATCACGGAGTTGCTCCATGGGCACGATCGGAACGGGCGAGGCGTGCAGGAAGGGGGTGAATAGCTCGCGGTCGATGACGATCATCGACCCGACCCGCCAATTCCCGGTGCGCTCGATTCCGAAGGACCGAAGAACCTCGTCCAGATTGTCGCGGATCCAGTCGACACGCCTCTGGTGCTTGGCGACGATCGATGGTTTTCCTCCCGAGCCCTTGAAGAAGTTCGTCAGCTCGTTGCTCATCTCGAACGGAGTCCGCGCACCTTCGAGATCCTTGCATTCCACGACGTGGACACGCCGCTTGCTTTGATCGATGACGAATACGTCGACGTCGCCGAGCTTCTCAAGTTGTCCTCGCAAAGCTGGGATCTTTTTCAGGCGCCGCCGGACCATGAGTTTCTGGTCCAGCGCGAGAAGATCGGCCACCGCGTCGTTGAATATCTCTCCCTGTTCGTTCAGGAGTCTGCTCGCGAACTGCTTCATCTCGAGGCTTTTGGCCCTGAGTCGCCCCGATGTGCAGAGTCCAAACAGATTCTGATGGGAGGCGTAGATCTGGCGCGGACCCCAGAGGATTTCGGGGCCGCCCTTCGTGTCCCTCAGCAAGAAGGGACGGCGGATGTACGACAAGGCGCGATTGTATCGCCAGGGGTATACGTCCTCCCTTTGATACGGCTTCTGGGGGCAGAGGAAATCGGGGCGAGGATTGAGCGTGAGCATGTCGAGCATCTGGCTTGTCAACTCACCTGGCCATTCTAACTCGGCCCGCAACCGATCGAGCAGGTCTCCCAGTGGCAGTCGACAAACGACTGGGTCGAGGGAACGGCTGATCGTCAGGATTTCGCTGCAGAATTGGCTGAACTCGGTGAGCGTGAACCCGAACTCCGCTCGCGACGCCTTGTCGAACTCCGTGAATGGGGCCGGATCCGATCTGTTCGGATTCGAATCCGGCTGCCTCCAGTAGCGATGGTGGGATCTGATTGCTCGTCCGATCTCCCCCCTCGCCTGTACCGGCAGGAATGATCGACGAGCCTTGTCGTATTGATCGCGACCAATGCCGAGGCGACCGGATGAGAGCATGCTGATCTCGACCTTGGCCAGGTTGTACTGCACCAGATCGCTGAACTGCCCGAAATCGACGATCTCGCTCGCGAGGGCGAGGAGCCTGTCGTAGATCTCGAGGCTCATCGGTCGATTCCCCTTGGGCGGCTGGGCCGTAACGAACTCGATAAGGAACCTGGCCGAGACCGAGGCCTTGAATCTCTCTGGCAGTTCTTTGCTCAGCATTGATGACATCTCGACCACATCACTGAAGCAGGCGAGGCGGGTCGGGATGGTCATCCTCGTGGATTCGACCTCATAGACGAGCGTCTCGTGGAAGGAGACCAGCCATTCGAGCAGGCCGGTAGGATCGAGGGAGGAGACGAGGTCGGAAAAGGCCTTGTAGAAGTAGGAGACGCACTCCTTGAAAGTGCCATTGATCTGGAAATCGGGTATGGGGCCGAGCGTGAGCCCTTTGACCTCGCTCAAATGAGTCCCGAGTTCGTCCCAGAGGTTATTCTCGTCCGCCGATTGTACGGCTCGATATGGCGGGAGCCCCGACAGATCCAGGCTCGGTGTTACGGAAGAGCGCAGAAGGAGGATCATCTTCTTCTGCCCGAGGGGAGCATGCCGCTCGACGTACTGGGAGATGACCTGGTCGGAAAGGCGAGGGCGATCTTGGTGAGGCAGGAGCTGCCGTATGCCCTCCAACACGTGAATCATCAACGCCCGCTCGCCTGAGTTGTCGGCTCGATTCAAGTAGCGTCCGATCGTGCGGTTGACCGAAACCATGACCGACGTGGCTGCCTGATCAATGGTTACTGAGGCAACGGGGCCGTCTCTCTCCACGTTGTCGTCGGGGCCATCCATGAAATCGCCATCGAACGTGAGTTCGACTATGACGGGGGATAATGTGACGATCGCCTGCACGTCGTCGGAGAGGCTCGGCGTCATCTGCCAAAGCCAGTAGGCGACCGCGCTCGCGAAGACGAAGGGGATGTTCCCATCCCCGACGAGTGAGGCGTCATCCTCGTAAGGTGGGCCTATGATCCAGATGGGGTGGGTATAGCCCTCCACGAGGATGGCCGGCCTTCGAGTCCGAGTGCCGAGGATGCGACGGCTGATATAGAGGGGGACGCCGCTCGTGCCGTGCAGCGCCGCGACCTCGGTATAGCGGCCTGGATCGAACGACACGGCTGCGTGCCAGTCGAATTTGCGGGCCACTTCGCAGCGGAGATGCCCGCCCATGTCCGTCGAGATGTTGAGGAGATCGGGCCTGCGGTCGTCGCCCAGGTAGAAGCAATGGTCATTCTCGCGATAGAGCGCGAACCTGTCGAGTTCGCTGAAGCAGATGACCTTCGATCGGTCGAGCAGTCGATCAACCGCCCGGGCGTACTTCAGCAGAAGGAGCGGATTGCGGCCCTCTAGCATGGTGATCGTTTCGAGGTTCGCCACCGCCATGTAGAGGCGAAGGGACTCGTAACCATCGGGGTGATCGAGGCCCGTGACGAATCCACGGCCGACCCCCTCGGTGAGGAAGAGGGATAAGACTTCGCTCGGGGGCTGGTCTAGTGATCGGAGATGTTCTCGGACTCGTCGGATTCGTCCGAGGACCTGGTCTCGGACGGTGCCGATCGGCCATTCGCCAAAGGGTTCCGCCGGATCGTACGCGTCCAAGAAATCCGTCACGAGGATGACGTGAAGGAGTTTGTCCGAGTCGAGGGAAAAGAACCCTTCACGGACGCAGGACGCTGCGAGAGCGTCCGGCATGGGTGAGGGAATCGGTCGATGGCCCAGGGATTCGAGCGATTCCCGGGCACTTCCCCACACGGACTCGTGAAAGTATTCGGCGAGGGCGGGGCGGACGCCGAGCGCGTGTGCCAGCCGAATCAGGGCCGTCCAGGATGCCGACAAGAGCGACCCAGGTAGAGCGATGATCCAACGGTCGGGTGTGCGAACGATGGGCGTGGTGGAGAGCAGGCCGCTCGATGGTTGGAACTGGGAGGCATCGTACGCCCCGAAGTCGGTGGTGAGGATTGCCAGAGCAGTCGGATCCACGCGGAGGCGGCCGAAAACGCGGCTAAGGTGAGTATGATTGAAAGAGACGGCGTCTTTGAGGATGGCGAGTTTCTGCGACGCCGGGATGACCAACGGATCCATGTGCCGGGCGACTGGACTCAGGCCTCGAGGGATTCCGATTCGTCTGGCGATCTCGTTGCTCAGGGCCAACACACCTAAGATGATGGATCGCCCCTGGACGATGAAATCCTCCGAAGGGAACGCCTGGGGTGCCAGAAACAAGCCACGAGCGATGTGGCGAAAGATAAATGCAGCGTCTTCGATGACGCCGGGAAAGACGACGAAGTTCCCGCCGTGAAAGGCGACGGCCTCGGTGAATGGATTGGGAAAAGGGTCCTCCATCGGGGCCACGGAACCCAGAGGGGGCGAGTTGCAGATAGCTCGGAAGCGGCTCCCGCTAATGTTCGGCTTGCTCATCTCTAACGGAAGCGACGCGATCGCGTGGGCGAGGGCTTCGAGCCGCAGTGCTTGGTCAGCATTCTCCGGCATCAGCTGCAATCCGGCAGCCGATGTCAAGAGGTCGCACGGGGCATACGGCCTCAACGACTCGCTGAGATTGACGATGGGATGACCGGCCATGTCTCGAAGATCCACCAGACTGTTCAGTGTTCGTTGGTATACCAAGTGTGCTTGGTTGGTGGATAGGATGTAAGATCACCTCGACATGGTGGGATGGCCAGCAGACTGGCCATGAATCGGCAGACCGTGGGGGGCATGAAGACTTGGCTATTCGACTTCCGGTCGTCGATGGGAGCCTCAATCTCGTACTCGCCCTGGAGCCGTGAGCAATAGTCGAGAGGGTCGATTCGGTCCTCGCAATATGCTGGTGATGAATGTGCGTTCGTCATGGGGCTTCGGTCTGTAGAATTTGGAATGGAATTCGATTCGAGTTAAATAAAAAGTTAAAGATCATATCACGATTTTCTCTATTTCGTCGAGCGTGATCTGATCGCTCGTCCTGTCGTACAATTTGGTGGTTTTCGGGCTCTCGTGGGCGGCGATCTGCTGGGCCTTCTCGATGGTGCCGCCGGCCTCGAGGTAGGCCGTGATGCCGGTCGCCCGGAATGTGTGGTTGCAGATCCGGGCCGGGAGACCCGCGGCCAGGGCCCGACGCTTCACCATGTCGAGGGCATTGTTGCGGCGGAGCGGCTTCGGCGTGAGCGTTTTACTCCGACCCCGGACCGTGCGGAAGATGGGCCCCTTCGAATCCCCGGCGATGCCCGCGGCTTCGATGTAGGCGTCGAGGTACGCCTCCGTGTTGTGGTGCGCGGGCACCTCGTGGAACTTCCCGCCTTTCTCGTGGAGGCGGAGCCACCAGCGTTTGCCGTTCTGGTAGTAGTCCTCGACCTTCATTCCGAGCACGGCGGAGACGCGGGCGAACGAGTAGACCATCGTCGCGATGAGGGCCCGGTCGCGGAGCCCGATAATGGTGGTCGTGTCGATGCTGTCGAGGAGCTTGCGGGCGTCCTCGGCCGAGAGTACGGGCGTCTTCCCGCGTTTGACGACGTGCTTGGGGCCGCGGACCGATGCGGCCGGGTTCGTGGGCACGACCTGTCCGGTCACGAGCCAGTCGAAGAGCATGCGGACGGCCGCGAGATGCTGCTTGACCGAAGGGGCCGCGTGCGTGGCCTGGAGCTGCTCGACGTAGGCCGCGACGGCGATGGGCTCGATGCCCTTGAGCGACAGGTGCCGCTCCTCGCACCAGCGGAGGAAGTGGGCAACCGCGCGGGCGTAGGCAGCGCGGGTGTTCGGGTTGCGGATGTTCGCGGTGAAGAACTCGAAGAAGCGGCGCGTGGCCCCGTCTCCGGCCTCGGCGATGAGGCCGGGGAGGACTGGTCCGCTCGTTATGACCGATATCTCTCTGCTCATTCGGAATCCGTTCCGGGTCTTGACGCCGGGGGTAATCGCTCGGTCAATTCCTCGAGTGTCGTCCAGTGGTTGAAGACCTGTTCTTTGGAGACGTTCGGCCGCTTCTCAGTGACATCGTAGCCGAAGCAGTGCTTCTCGTCGGGAGTGAGGCCGAAGAGGAAGCGATTGGTGTTCAATTCCGGCTCGTTCTCCTGGGGATGCGGCTCGCGGCGGACCCACTCGATGGCAATCGCCTGCTGGCCCTTTCGGAAGGTGCTCGGGTAGGTGTCGAGCGCGACGCCGCTCGCCGCGAGGTAGAAGGTCTCGGCGTGGCTGCCGAGGTGGCGGGCGATCAGGCTGGCGTCTTCGGGGGACAGCTCGCGGACCTCGCCGATGCCCACGTCGTCACGTAGCAGGCGAAAGCTGTCTGCATCCGCCACGATGGGACGCGGTTTTAACGCCATGATTGCATGCTCCTGATCCTGGTCCTTTTATAGGTCATAACGCCCTTTATGACCTATAAAGGATAGACCACAAGGGGCAGGGGGGCAAGCCGTTCATTGGGAGAACGCGGCTACCCTCTGGATGCTGCCACGCTATCCTGTCGGCGAGGGCTTCATCTCATGAGGACGACAACGATGGACGAATCGGTGCAGTCTGAGGTCGCCATTGCCGTGGCCCGCTTCGATCTCCGATCGCGGACGGTCGAGCCTTTCGGGGTCTTTTTGTCCCTGGCCGTGTTCTCGGATGCCCTGGAGGCGCACTGTCGGGGTCGGGATCATCGGCCGACCGGCCCGATATCCGTCGACCAGGACCTCTGCGGATCCGTGTATGCCGCGGGTGCCGACGGCAGGGTCGTCGCGGAATTCCACCTCATCGCCAATGACGGGTCACGTTACGGGGAGGCCGGGGGCGTGGCGGGCTTCGCGCTCGCGTGCGACGGCGACGGATCGGTCTACGACGTCTATCCCTGCGGGATCTACGCCTCGGAGGCCGAGATCCGGGACCTCGACGCGTTCGAGCGCCGAGTGATCAAGGGGATCGGGGACCGCCCCTCGCGCTGGCTGATCGTTCCCTTTCCCGCGGGTTCGGGGGATCGCCGGGCTCGTTGAGGGGCGGTGACGCCGCCTGGGCGTTAGTCCGGTTTTCCTTTGGGTGTGCCGGTTGACGTCGTCGGTCGGTAGCCGCAATGGCCGAACCAGCCGGCGATGTCGCCTGGCCGGACGGCGCGGAGGGCCCCGCCCATCGCCTCGATCAGGGCGTCGACGGTCCGCGCCTTCGCCTTGCGCAGCCACGCCTTGAGCTTGGAGAACATCGGCTCGATCGGGTTCAGATCCGGGCTGTAGGGGGGCAGGTAGCGGACCTCCGCCCCGGCCGCCTCGATCCGCCGCCGGACCTCGGCCGTCTTGTGGCTGCTGAGGTTGTCCATCACCACGATGTCGCCGGGCCGCAGCGTCGGCACCAGGCACCGCGTCACGTACGCCGCGAAGCAGGCCGCGTCGGTCGCCCCGTCGAAGGCCAGGCAGGCCAGCTCCGGGACGCCGCCGAGCCGCACGGCGGCCGTCAGGGTGACCACCTTCCAGTGGCCATGCGGCACCGGGCCGTCGACCCGCACCCCGCTGGGGGCCCGGCCGTAGGTCCGGTCCATCGCCGTCGAGGCCCCGCTCTCGTCGACGAAGACCAGCCGGGCCGGGTCGATCGCCGCGAACTCCTCCCGCCAGGCGGCCCGCTCGGCCTTCAACTCGGGCCGGTCCTGCTCGGCCGCCCGCCGCGACTTTTTTTACGCGTGATCCCCAGCCGTCGCAGGGCCCGATACACCGCCGCGGGGCTGCACGCGACGCCGGCGGCCCGGGCCAACTCCTCCAGCGTGGCGTCGTCGTCGTCCCGGACCGCCTGGCGGAGCCGGGCCGCGGCCTCCGCGTCGAAGACCGCCTCGCGGCCCCCGCCGTGCGGCTTCGGTGCGATCGAGCCGGTGTCGCGGCGCTGCCGCAGCACCTTGCGGATCCAGCCCTCGCTGACCGAGAAGCGGGCGGCGATCTCGGCGCGGGTGCCGTCGCGGGCGTCGCAGGCGGCGACGACCCGCTCGCGTAGGTCCGTCGAGTAGGCTCTCATCCTCCGTGTCCTCCTGACACGAAGGTTTAACCGTGTCAACCGGTATGGTCAAAGGAAAACCGGACTAGTTATTCTTTGATCGTCTCGTCTGCGTCTTCCAGTGGATCCTGGCCTGCTCCCAGGGCCTCGTGCTTTTTCAGCAATCTGGTCGTGTCATCTGGCAGCGAGAAGAAGGTCATCATGAAGCTGGCCGGGCTTATGCCCGGTCAGCCCCGAGATTCCTGATCACCAGGAAACCAAGGTCTTCCAATCCGAGCACTTCCATCCTGTGAATGTGCGACTGCAAAGGCGTGCCCGGAGTCTCCTCTCCTGGAAATTCAGGTTGAGCTCCAGCTTGAGAAGCGATCCTGTGGGGTCGTAAAACGTCGCGTCAGCGTTGTCTCTGTCGAGATTGTACGTCCCATTAATGGCTCCAGCCACAGCTCCTTCCGTGGAACTGCTCTCGATCGGATCGCGGAGGTAGAACACCCCAACGACGTTTACCGCTCCGATGGTAAAGGCGTACGGGATCGGGAGGGTACCCCGAGGGATATCACGAAATGCGGGATTCTGTGCTTGGTTCTGCAGGAAACGCTCGAGGGCCTGCTCCTCCTCCCGTGTCGCTTCTTGGTTGCTGTAGCCATAACCACTGGCCCCTTGGCCCTCCTGTTGTGCCGCATGAGCGTTTCCGCCCAACACGACGGCTCCGGCAGTCACAGCCCCAGTAGTGGCCGCCATGTGCATGGCTTTCCGACGGTTGAAGTCGTCCATCATATCCCTCAGTTGCGTTGTGAGAAGGAGTGAGCCTCTTGCGGACGCCGCTCTCGGAAGTTGAAGCCGGCCACCGGCCACGTCCGAGCTTTACGCTCTTCATCCTTCCGCCTTGGGTAATTGAAGAAGACCCAATCTGATGTGACCCGCTCCGATGAACAGAAATCAGTGCCGACCTTCTCTGATTAGCACATGCGCAGTCTCTGTTATAACGAGATAGTGGAGTTGCATTATAAAAATTGAACTCGTAGAAGGAGTCACCGAGTATAGGTTGCCCAGAGGACCTGGTAACCGCACGGTACTGACTTGTTCGACAGCATAGTGGGTAGTCCATTTCCCAATATCGGTTTCCAGGGTCAATGATGCGACTAAGCTGTCCGGGATGAAGTTGGTTGATCCGTTATCGAACACACGAGGTTTGCTTGCTGTAAGAGTGATTCGTTCAAATGGGAAACTGTGCTTCGCGGTTAGGACGACATTCCTCGTTTTGTCCAATTTGTCCATTTGCGAAATTTCTACGGTGCCCAGAGCTTTGTCGATTACGATATTACTGTTGCAATGCTCTTCCGGCATGCCACCCGAAATATTCAGCACAATTCTACGTAAGTCTCCCTTTATTTCCGTAAGTTGAGCTACTACCTCTTGGTGATACGGCGACGAAACCGCCGACGGACGACTGCAAATGTCGTTGTATAAGCGTCCTTCGGTGGGTCCAGTCCGTTTATCCATTACGTTGCCGGTGTTCACGGGTGAGCGAGCAGGACATCGGCTGTCAGTGTATTCATCAGGATTTCCGAACATGTGGCCGGCTTCGTGAGCTACAGTGTTGCCGTCGTCTTGGTCGTCCCAATTATTCATGTTCGACGTCCTCGGCCCTCTATGAACGTTAACTATGTGATGCTCGCCAGATTCCACCCATGCGACGTCCACCTGAATTTTGTTTAAATTCGGAGGACAAGTATGCTTCTGACTCCATTTTGCAATTATACCGTTTCTCCATGTTTGCTTTAATTGATTAAGTGCTTCGTTACTAATTGGGTACTGAGGGACGAGCCGGATCCTTAAGGTAACTCGCTCGTCGGTACGATTGTATGCCGCAGTCCAACCAAATATGCACTCGTTGACCGAAAAACTTACGTCGGACATGATTCAACCTTTCATGCACAGTGGCACTTCCTTCGTCTGTGACGGAAGGCACCTCAGCTTGAGGTTCGTCTGGTACTGGCCACACAGCGGCGCTTCCCCAAGATTTCAGATTCAGAGGCTAGCTCGACAAGATGATGTATAGATAAAATTATTCAAGTGGTAGTGAAAACGTTCAGCGATCCGCTTGAAGCCCAAGTTGGTGGGATGAAGTTCATTAGACCAATGTTCAGTGGATAAGTTCAAAACATCACGCAAGTTTACATATTTCAACAAACTTTTATTGTGTTGTTGTTCTAGTTCTTGAAGCATTTCATTAAAAATATCGATAAGACGAATAATAATATCTTGGCGCAAGTGTTCTGGGACGTTTTTTCTTTCGAATGCAGGTCTTAGCCAGGGGCCAGCGAAGGGGTGATTCTGATTTGGTCCGACGGCTCTTCCGTCGGGACGTGCATAGGCATAGCCGTGGACCAGGATCGGTACTGAGGTGGATACCGATCGCACTGCGTTAATGAGAGTTTGGTAATGTTGCTTAGACTTGACCGAGATGCAATCTTGGACTAACTCGTCGTTGAGCCCCGTGGCGGTTAGTAGTTTCTCTAGGTGAACACCATCCTGGCCGGAGAAATCGTTGCCACCACCTGAAAACAAAAAAACATCAGGTGAAAGAATTTCGATAAATTTAACAACGCTCTGGATTTGGTTTGAATGAACCATGTTGCTGAGGGTGTCACCTGCAAACCCCATGCGGAATATGCTGTAGCGACCACCACCGCCCAAGTGGTCGAGAAGATCTCGTCCGCCACCCTCAAGGAATCGCGCGGTAAAGTCGTAGTCAAACCAAGAATCGCCTTCCGCGACTATTATTGGAGCTAACGGATACCTAACCAAGCGGTCTACAAAGTATTTAATATTGCGAATCGTTGTAATGGCTGGACACTCAGTCCAGAGTCTCACTAATGCCGACTTGATCTTTTCGAAGTCTCTCATGGCTATGTGATATTTTCAGTTTAGGTGATTGTTCTGGTCTAATTCGTGTGCTTGCTTCGATCGGATGTACTGTCGGCACCTCCTTCGCCGCAGAGATTGGGGGGTTGCTGGGATTGCTCGGGGAGGAGAGGACACCGGTTTTGGAACACGCCAAGCGGTTGTCTTAATGCACCCGGCTTTCTGCTCAGCGTGCAGAGTGTTTCATGGTTTAGCCTGTGTTTGGTAAGTTTTTGCCCTCATTACACCATGCGACTTTGCTAAGGTGACGGCACAAAAAAACCCCATCATGCATAGTGACGCATGTTGGGGCCTTCACGACCGGATTCACGACTACCCATCTTGAGTAGTTCGTATACTGGTCAGTTTCAGCCTGGCCCAAGCGCCTTGTCAAGCAATAACCGGGAAATTTTTTGAATGCATCATGCCTTGCATGGACTGAGTGTTAACCAGGTTCCGAAGTTTGCGGTGGTAGAAATCCTTACGATCGATGACCAGCCGCTTCTGGCGGGTGACGAAGCCGCTCCCGAATTCGAGGATGAATCCCTCCAGTTCTTGGAGGATCGCCCCCTCGAGGTCGGGCTCGCTATAGATATCCTTCAGGCCGATGAAGTCCAGGAACTAGGGATAGCGGAAGACGAGTTCGGGGGTGGGTCTTCCTCGTCCGGAGCGTTTCCAATTCCTGCCCGTCCTGGCGTGCCCTGTCCCCGATTCCGTCGTCATCTCGATTACCATCGGCCGTCTTCGGTGGTCCATCAAGGCATCCGACTTAGTCATCGGCCCGGCGGCGGCGCAGACGCTCCTTCTGCTCGGCCGTCATCGCCCGGGTGATCTCGGCGTTGAGCCGGGTGAATTGCTCGGAGGGGGTATAACCAGAAGTCGTTGACAGGAGGTTGAAGGGCGGCGGGGTATCCTGGTGATGCAATCGTTAAAGAGCACACCGATGGCCCACGAGGCCGAGGAGTACCCCGCCATGAGCGAGTCTACCACCGAGCCCCCCATCGTGCCGCTGCCCACGGGCCAGGACATGCTGACCGACCTGCTCCGGGATGGGGCCAGGCGGCTGCTGGCCGAGGCCATCGAGGCCGAGGTCGCCGCCTGGATCGACGCCCACTCCCACCTCAGGGACGCCTCGGGCCGTCAGCAGGTCGTCCGCAACGGCCACCTGCCCGGGCGGGCGATCCAGACCGGCATCGGCGAGATCGAGGTCCGCCAGCCGAGGGTCCACGACCGCAGGCCGCCGGGCCAGCGGGAGAAGTTCACGCCCGCCGTCTTGCCCCCCTATCTGAGGCGGACCAGGAACCTGGAGGAGTTGATCCCCTGGCTGTACCTGAAGGGTATCAGCACTGGCGACTTCGCCGAGGCCCTCGGGGCGATCCTCGGCCCGGACGCCCCGAACCTCTTGGCGACGACCATCACCCGCCTGAAGGCCGCCTGGGAGGCCGACCACGAGGCATGGTCGAAGCGATCGATGGAGGGCAAGCACTTCGTCTACGTCTGGGCCGACGGCGTGCACTTCACCATCCGCCTGGAGGGGGGCCGCCAGTGCATCCTCGTCCTGATGGGGGCGACCGCCGACGGCAAGAAGGAGCTGATCGCCATCGCCGACGGCTACCGGGAGAGCGAGCAGTCGTGGAAGGAGCTGCTGCTGGACTGCAAGGCCCGGGGCCTGGAGGTCGAGCCGAGCCTGGCGATCGGCGACGGGGCCCTGGGCTTCTGGAAGGCGATGCGTCAGGTCTGGGACACGACGAAGCAGCAGCGATGCTGGGTGCACAAGACGGCCAACGTGCTGGACAAGCTGCCCAGGGGCTCGCAGCCGAAGGCCAAGCGGATGCTCCACGACATCTACCAGGCCGAGGGCCGGGAGGGTGCGGAGAAGGCGTTCGACCTGTTCGTGGCGACCTACGAGGCGAAGTACCCCAAGGCGACGGGTTGCCTGGCCAAGGACCGGGGGACGCTGCTGACGTTCTACGACTTCCCGGCGGAGCACTGGGTCCACATCCGCACGACGAACCCGATCGAGTCGGTATTCTCAACGGTCCGGCTGCGTCACGCCAAGACGAAGGGGAGCGGGAGCCGGACGGCATGCCTGACGATGGTCTACAAGCTGATGGAATCGGCATCGAAGAAGTGGCGTGCGTTGAACGGTTCGACACTCCTTCCCGAGGTCATCCAGGGCACCGTCTTCGTGGACGGCGTGAAGCAGGAGAAGCCCGCCGCCTGAGAGCCACCATCAACGACATTTGACAATATCCCTGCTCGGAGCCCTCCGGGACGGACCGGTCCTCGTAGATGGCCTCGACCGGGCATGCCGTCTCGCACTCCCCGCAGTCGATGCATTCGTCCGGGTTGATCATGAGCATCCCGGGGCGGGGCCGGGAGTCCCCGTCGTCAGTGCCGGCGCGGAGGAAGCCGACGCCCCGGCCGAACAGGGCGCCCGGCACGAAGTAGAAGCAGTCGGCCGGGCACTCGGCCAGGCAGTCCTGGTTCAGCGTCCCGATGCAGCTCTCGGTGGCCACGTAGGCCATGCTCGCTCCCCCTCGATGGTCGGGTTCGGTCCGGGGAATTCTATCCGCCCTGCCCCGATCCGATTGTCGCGACGGCGTCGCGATTTTCCCCGTGGGCCGTGGTCCTCGTCGTCTACGCCCGATCCCGAGGGATCGCGGCAGGTTCGGGCGACGATCGGGTTTTCTCGTTTACGGGTTGTAGACGCGGCAAGTCTCGGGGATGTCGGGAGATTCGTCGGATTTCGGGCGGCGGCGTCCGCACCGTGGTGCATGGGGTGTGCGGGGAGCGCTGTGATTCGACGGTTAGCGTGCTTTATAGTCCGTTTCGTGAGGTGACCCCAAGTGTGGTGGTGTCGCTTGATGCCGACCTCTTCCCTTCGATGTTTGCACCATGCGAAAAACCTTCGGGCAGGATGCCCGATCTTACTGGCACGATGCCGCCACAATGTTCAACTCACTGGACCGCCAATTCCAATTACCGTTGAACCAAGACAAACATGCGCGATCACGCACGCGGATTAAGCGGGCACTCCTTGGAACTGCTCACATCCGCCGCAGCTTCAGAACCCTCGATGTCCCGTCATCACTTGCTGTCACTACGAGGATCGGGCCAAAGCGGCTTTGATTGAGCATTGCGGAATTGACGGCAGCTGTGTGCCCATCAAATGTATGAGTCAGCTCAAGGCTGGGCCACTTCCAAAAGTACACTAGACCATCTTCAGACGCTGTTACCACACAACAAAGCAGGTCTGTCTCTAGCGCGTCAATAGACCGAACAGAGCTCCCGTGGCAACCTTTACTCTCCCAGGCATTATCCGGAAACCTGTACGCAGAAATCGTATGGTCGCCATTTGCAGACAGTACTGCTGAGCTACTAAAGGCCACCGCCCGAATCCTTACGTTTCTCCAAGCAGTACTTAGTCGAGAAGTTTCTTTGAGAGTCTCGAGGTTACGCAAGAGAACCCAGCCGTTAGGACCACCCGTTGCAAGCAGACCCCCTAAAACAGACACGTCGACTGCAACCGCGCTGTTGGCCCACGTCTCAACACTACGAAGCACTTCCCCAGTCGTAAGATTCCACACTTCAATGCGAGGAGAGCGAGAGTTGTTCCGATATAGTGCAAGAACAGCCGCGTCAAATCCGGCACTTGTGGACGATAGCCTAAAGAAGGCGACGTCGTTTATCGCCACCGGGTCACTTGTCACGTCAAACTCGCGTATGAGTTTCCGGCCCCAAAGATCCCACAGCGATAGCGAATTCGCGACTAATGCATGAGGCGATGACAATGCAACGCTGCCGTTAGTCCAGAAACGAGCATGGGGCTGACTGTGGTGAAGAACTTCATGCTCGCTACCGTCATCTACGGCCCAGAAGCGGATGGTCTTGTCTATGCCTGCAGATACAGCTAAGTCATCCGTCAAAAACGTGGCTCCCGTAACTGCGCCTGAGTGCCCATCAAATCGGGCAGTCTCTAAGATATCGAAGTCAGCCCATTCACGATACGTGAGCGGCGGGGCAACGTCATTTGATAGGTCAACAAAGAGGGAGTACTCGATGGCGGCCCTTCCCTCAACCTTTTCGTTTGACTTAAAGCCCACGCTGTGAAGTGAAACAACGTAGGATTGGTCTTTCCTAATTCGAAATGGCGGGTCTATTTGGCGGTCGAGTTCCGTACAGTCGAGGACAGGTATTGGTCCAATTTCGATCTTGTCGTCAGGGTCGTCCACTCGGTAGATCTTCAAAGTTGTGTTGTGTGCCCGACCTTCGCACCCGGTGGTTGTTTCGACCTTGTAACGAGTCAGCTTACCAGGCAATGGGGCCGTTACTTCCCGACTCTTGTGAAACTCTCCGTCGGGTTCTGCGCTTACGGCGAAATCGGTATTGATCCACGGCATAGTTGACTCTCTAATCGGTACTCCGACACATCGCGTGGCGTTGCCGTGCGAGTCCGGCCCTGGCAAACAAACGGTCGTCGCCAAAAATGTGCGAATTGTGACGGGCAGTCAATTGGAAATGGGCGCGTAAGCGGGGCTCTCCCGCGATCTTGGTGAACTCGGCTCGGTCCTCCCAACCGGCGGTCAGCGGGCCCCTCGATCAGGCGGTGTGGACGACCCGCGCCGGGGTATGGTCAAGAGTTGTGGACGGAGGCCGTTCAGGCGGCGGGCTTCTCCCTGATGCCGTCGATGAAAACCGTCCTCTTCACGACCTCGGCTTCGATGGCCTGGGCCAAGAGGGTGCGAGCACCCTGGCGGAGGAGGTCGGTCAGCGGATCGGCTGACCCGGCGTCGAACCCGATGATAGACTGATTCACGGCGGCGTACTCCTCGGCCACTTCGGCCGGTTGGTGGTCTGGCGATTCACCAAGGGTACGCCGCCCTCCTCATCTGTCCATCATCATCTGTCCATCAACGACTTTCGGTTATAGCTCGCTGCTGGGCGGGCGAGTCACTCGCAGCCACACTCCTTCGGGGCACTCGCCGGTATAGCTGTAGGGATGGGGATGATAATATTGTCCGCACACGCCAGCTCGAATTCGTTTCCCTGCCAACTTGCGTAAATGCATGCATTCGTAATTTTGACGTAGCTTCCACCGTAGCAGGCTTTAGCCTTGAATTTTGCGCCGAAGACGTTGCCGCTAATGTCGGCGTCCCCAATGCCGCAAACTGGCAATTCATCGACGGTCACGTCGATAGTGGTGGACCCGGTCTCATTAATGATGGTTCTGCCCCAGCACTTGAGCTTGGCTCGACCCTCCACCCTTAGCGTGATTTTCCTGGAGCCAGGGTCGAAACTACCCGAGAGCCTGAGGTAACTGCCACTCGTGCTGCACGGACCCATCGGTTCGATGGCGTTGGTGAGAGAACTACCGTAGGAGAGTTCAACAAAGGGCAGGTCGATGTTGATAGGAATGCGAACGAGGTAAGCAGGCAAGTCGCAGACAGTTCCTACCCTCACACCTTCCCCGATTATGTAGATGACAAAGTGACGGTCACAAAGGGACAGAAGGCCCTTAACGCCCAGGACTTTGACATGACCTTCTAATTGAAAGCGTTCCTGACCTGGAAGGGTTCTAGAAAGAGAATCCATGAGTTCAATTTGTGGCAGGCCAAGTTCCGAGACGGCTTTAGGCTTCGATTGGACCGGCCCGCTGCTCGGTACAAAGTCGATTGGTGAGACCAATAGCGGGATAGTCAGTTGGTCGGTGGCGAGCGCAATGAATCCAAGCGGACTGTTGTTGGATGTGTTCTCAGACATTGGAGCCTCCGGAGTCGAGTAGGTGTGCCTCGGTTGCCGACCGACGTCAACGCATCGCATTGTACGTATGCAATTCTTCCTGGCCGCCGTCATTTGGGCCGAACTCTGTGCTATAGCCAAAACCCGGCGACACTCAGCCGCAGGATGCTGTAGCGACCTCCCTCGCCCAAATGGGCAAGGAGATCACGTCCCCCGGCGTCGAGGAATCGAGCCGTGAAGTCGTAGTCGAGCCACGATTCACCCTCTGCGACGAGGACAGGGGCGAGAGGGTACTTCACTAGTCTGTTCAGAAAGTACTTGACGTTGTGGATTACGAACCAGTGAGGACTCTCCGTGAGCATTTTGAAAAGCCTTGAAGAGATCCGAGCAATGGCACTCATCGAAAGTTCCTCCTCAATTCTGGGGCATCCAGTGAGGTAACTTCTGATGCAGAGCGTACGTTGGTCCAATCCTGGCGAAGCCGTTGTGTGCCATAATACTGTGAATCATGACAAGTGCGTATATATCAGACATGGAACCCAATGGGTCAAGTAACTACTCCGCCTCACGTTGGTCAAGTAATAGGCTGCCCTCCTTCACACGTTGGCTTGGAGTCGTCTTTCTCGGAAAGGTCTCTGCGAGGCCATGCTAGATGAACATGGGTGTCATGCCCAACATTACCTGGCCCGAGGACCTCAGTTGCCCCCAAGGTTCTTCCTATTTGCATGAAAGTTTGATAATCAGGATTGTTGCTGTTAACCTGCCGTCCGTTAATCTGGTCAACGTCGAACGCCACGCCCGCGTAGTGGCGCGAGTTCGCGCTGTGGGAACCACCAGCGATCTCACTCACGCGAAACCTGTAGGTTCCGGCCAGCCCTAGCATCCCAGTGAGCATATCGACATCGAGGTCAACTGCTCCTCCCGGTGCGTTGCCGTAGTTGCTCCTCTGTGCTCGTCGTCCCTCAGCCGTGTCTACGATGTTCTTCCGAGCTGTGGCACTATCATTGACACCGCTGACATGGGAGGTAGAGAGTGTAATATTCGCATGATCTCGAATCTGCCTGGCGAGATCCTGTGAGGTTCGATCTTGCTGTGGTTCCTGTTCGGCAATGTCCGCCATGGCTGTACTCTCCTCCATTGCTCTTTACACCGGCAATGGTGAGTGAATCGCACCCATTCATTGGACAGTCCAGACGCCTCGGTCCGTTTTGCCTCCGTTTCCGCCGCTCAACCTTGTTCGTAGGCCTTAACGAGATCATTGCTGGTGATGGCCATTCGAGTGGACTCCTAAATATATTGAACTTATGTGGACGCAAATATTTTGGCTATAAGTCCGTGCCGCGAACAAAAAACCATCTATGCAGGGTGACGCATAGACAGGGACTTCTTGACCGATCTGGGCCACCCATCGCGAGCAAACCTTCTATACGATCAAGTTCTCTTGGGAGTGCCGCCACGTCAAGTGTGTGTCATTGCTTTTTTGGCACAATTTTTGAGACTCCTCGCTGATCTCCACCTCGGATTGAGGACGCTGGTACTTGGACTTACGGCGATCAGCCGTGAATCCCCTGAGAATGGCCTGCCCGGGCTACCCGACCCATACCCCAAAGGGCAGGGTGCCGCGCTGAGCAAAGCCCCAGCCCCTAGCCGCGCGAAGCGCGCGGCCAGCGCGTGATGATGTCCCGCCGGTAGTGGGAAGTGGTGGCGGTCCGGCTGCGATTCGAGGTTATCCGGCGACCGCCTGCTGGACAAGCGATCGATCCTTTGCGGGTTCTTCCAAGGCGGCCTTCAGCATCCAGATATGCTCATAGCCAATGATCCGGCGGAAGCCCTTCGACGCCGCGTCGAACGCCGCCGCCGTCCAACGCAACGCCATCGAGCCGCTCTGCCAGTTCCTCACCCGACGCATCCGGTCTCGGGCCGCCGAATGGCCGTTGTCGATCAGGTTCGTCGTTCCCAGGCAGCGGCGGAGCAGGCTCGGCAGACCCAGACGGTTGATTGTGAACATCTCCTCAAGCCCTTCTCGCAATGAGCCCGCCGCGTCGGGCCACTGATGCTCCAGCCACGAGGCGTACTGCTCGAGCTTCGCCATCCCCTCCTTGGCATCGAGCTTGAACGCCGCCCGGAGCGTCGCCTTGGCTTGCTCGTGCTGGTCCTTGGGCAGGTGGCCCGTCACGTTGCGGAGCTTGTGGTTGCGGCACCGCTGGACCGGCTGATCGGCGCCGAAGACGCGGTCGATCGCCGCCCGCAACGCCTTGGCCCCGTCGATGATGAACAGCCGCCGCCGCTCGGGATCGAGGCCACGTCGCACCAAGTCCTCCAGCAGGGCCGTGGCCACCGCGGAGTTCTCGGTCGCCCCCTCCCGCAGCCCCAGGACGTGCTTGTGGCTGTCGGCGTCCACGCCCACGGCGCAGATGACGTGATACGGCCCGAGCTGGATGCCGTCGATCCAGACGGCCAGGATGTCCGGGCCCGAGAGGTCACGCTCGGCCAGTCCCTTGAGCAGCCGCTCGCCGGCCTCGATCGCCTCGCGGGAGACCTCGCTCTTGGAGACGCCGACGGTCTCGGCCATCTCGGGCAGGACGTGCTCGTAACGCCGGGTCGAGACGCCGGCGATGAGGATCTCCAGCATCCGGTCGGCCAGCCGGCCGTCCTTGCGCATGGCCTCGTAGGCCGGGACCTCGACCTCGCCCGGCTCGCCAGACTGCGGGGCCCGCTTGCGGAGCCGCGGCTTGGTGACGCGGAGCTGCCGCTCCTTGAGGGCGACACGCCCGGCCTGGGAGCCATGGTAGACGACGTCGCGGTCGGCCCTCTTGCCCTGCTGCTTGGGGCCGGCGACACCGGCGGCGCTCATCAAGAGGACCGCCTCGATGGTGGCCCGGCCCATGACGTCGATCAGGTCGTCGACGGCGGCCTCGGCATGCTCGATCAGGTCGAGCATCGGCAACAGGAGCTGGCCGTCCTGGGCGAGGACCTGGGCCAGCTTCCGGGGATCGAGCGGGGCCCGGCTGTCGGGCCGGTCGACGACATGGTAGCGTTGGGACATCGGTGGTGGCTCCTGTGCGAGGGTTCCGAGACACCCGATGATACGGCATCATCGAGCGCCGGAGCCGCCACCGATCTCTTCTACTTCCCACTACCGGCGGGACATCATCCCAGCGCCCAGCGCGAAGCCCCTCCTCCGAGTTGGCCCTCCGCCCCGCCTTCCTTCCGGTGCGGGTCGTGCCGGACTCCCTGGAGCCGGCCGCCGAGTCGACCTCCATCGAGATCGTGCTGCCCGCCGGGCCGACCATCCGAGTCGGACGCGGCTTCGATCCGATAACGCTCGATGCCGTGCTCGCCGTGCTGGAGGCCCGCCGATGCTGAGCTTGCCTCCTTCGGTTCGCAGTAAGCGTCAAGCAGACCACGTTTTCCGCTTGACACTTTCTGGCGGTATGACTCACTTCCGCACGAAGGACCCGCTCCGGTCAAATGGTTGTGCACATTGCCAGCGACCGTCAGTTCCTTACTCGAATGGTCTTGATAGTTCCACCACTGGAGACGGACCCTTGGCGCAGAATAGCTTTGTTGTTCGACTCCGAAATCTCACTCTGATCTGCTGTAAGAATCCAACCGACATAGTACGTCCCAGCAGAAACTGAGGGAATCGTGGCATCGAGATTTCCGTGCCAGTAATCTCCGTCGAATGTGTCCCAACGGAACCAGGTAATTTCGTGGTCGCTACTCGTGATATTATCGTTTGATGAAAGATAAAAAGAGATTTTCATGTTAGTCGCATCGATATTTCCTCTGTTTTCTATATGTACATTTCTAAACGTGACTTGGTCGCCGGCTCGAACAGTGTCAGAAGAAATGCTCGTCATTACCTGATCGGAATTAGTTCCTGGATTTGGGTGCGCTTGAGACCACGTCGCCATGTCCGTGAATTCAGCGATGTCCCATGTCCCTGCTCCGATGTTGCTATTGACCCATTCCAACATGGCACGAATGCCAAAAAAATCATCTGAGCGTGAGTACCACCAGGACAAATAGTTTGGAGTGTAGTCACCTTGATCCATTACAGCGACATATCGATTCTCGTGGTCCAACGAGAGTGCGTGGCCGAGTTCGTGAGTTGCAATGACGCGAAAGTAAGTTTCCGTGCCCGAATAGGCTGGATTTATCAGGACGTCAGCCTCTTTGATTCGCCCATTCGTCGTTGTGTACCACTGGTAGCATATTCCTCCAGCGGGACGCGTTGTCCAGCTATCATACCCAGCGTCTTCCATTTGAGAATCCGTTAACACGCCACAGTCAAAGCGTCCATTGTCGGCGACGGGCAGACGATTGCGGATTGGGTTACTGCTTCCATCGATTTTATACTTGAGAAGGTAGTCGGGTGGTGTCACGCGACGGTTCCAATTGTTGTGGCAGTTCATTAGCCATTCCCAGTTATCGTCGTCAGGAATGTAATGGTAGTACGACTGGAACGATGACACATAACCCGCGTACTTCCACAGAATGCGTTCCGGCAGTTGCAAATTGGCGTCGGGCTGAACGGGCTCTGGCGCGATGTCCTTGGGGCATTCTCCCGCGACGGTCGATCGCAGGTATTCAGTAAACGTGTCCAGGGACATTGCAGCTTTGTTCTTCAAATCTCCCGCCTGCACTCTTTGGTAGCCACCGGGCAACATCCCGGCCGTGGGATTTGATGCCGGTCGCAGAGAGGTTGGTGGTGATGATGCAATGTAGTGCAGATGGTCAAATTGAGGATTCGGACGCGTGAGCAGTTTACCATCGCGAATTCCTACGATTACGCGGCCCGCTTTGTCTGCTAAAATGTTCTCCTCACTGATGACCTGAATCGCGTGCACAAGATCGTGTCGGCCGTTGAGCTTGCGTGCAAACACAAGATATCGTTGCCCGGGTCGTAGCTTGTACGAATGCGTCGAATTCATGCCTTCGTCAGCCAATTCACCACCAACATTGCGAATCGTGATGTCCTCTAACTCTGGTTGCCCTTTTATGACCTGATCGATGGTGCAAACGTAGTCGGTAACCAATATCCGTTTAGTCGGAGGTGCGTGGGTGACACCATTGATCATCTTGACAACGGCAACAAAGTCGCATCCCCGCACTGCGAATCGATAATCCGGAGACCACCATTCTCCGAAGAGTACTTTGCCATCCGCCGCCTTATCATCAGCATGCGCGTCCGATTCATCGGACGCATCGTGTGCGGTTTGCTCGACAGGAATTTCGTTCTGTCCCCCCGCATCGTACACGATCACCATGTCAACAGCTTCTGCAGCGTCAAACGATGTCGACTCGACAAAGGGCGTCACAACGTTTGCGGGGGTACCGGTAGGCTCAATGTGCCAGAGCCTGTACTGCGGTGGCCATACTCGAATCGGCAGTTGTTGAAAGAAGACCTCATACCCGGCGGTTGCGTGTTCTCCTTCGGCGTAGATTGTGACACGACCAAGAGACTGACTCGCGCGGAATTCAGCTTCAGCGCACACCTTGGCAGTTACACTACCTTGGGCGTAGATTTTAGCTGCCGACGGCTTGGAGTTTGCGGCGGCTTCACTTTGAGCGTTAACATCGCAGGCTGGCACAAAGGCCGCGAAAGCAGCGAGAATTGCGGCAATTCGATTTGTCACGGCGAGTCTCCAGTTGTTGTTCAAGTGCGAAGTGACCGTCTTGCGGACAAAAGCTATCGGGGATCGGAATCTATGAGGATGAAGCTAAACCTGCTCCGAGCGTTGTAGACGCAGACGACTCGATTATTACGGCTATCCTTTCCAACCTGGATGGCTTCACCCGTCAGAGAATCGCAGTAGGGCGTTTGCTGAGTAGCGACAATGACCGCGTTGGACACATCTCTATCAAAGGTCAGTTCAATACGCCCGACGGCAACGTCACTGACGGACCAATCAGCGGTCCCGCTAATCGCATTACCGTCATCATCAACAAGCCCGTATGATGTTGCCATTTTTCTCCCTTTCCTAATTCTGGCATCAGTGCGAAGGCTGAAAGCCGGGATATGGACGGTATTTCTACCGTCATCGGAAAAACAGCACATTACATTTGCTTGTGTTGCAATATGTCCGTGCTGCAAACGCAGATTATTCTTCGACGTGAAATAACTTTGCAAGCTCTCGTTGCTCGAAAAACTCCTCTCGCTCAAGGAGCCGTAAAGTCTTAGACGCCTCCGACTGTGAAATCGCATCTGCAATTGCTTCATTGAGCAATATTGCAATGTCTCTCAGTAATTGATCGTCCTCAGCAATCTTGCTGGGAAGTTCTTCGTTGAGCTTGTTTCGAAGCCACTCAGTAAGATCGGAGCCAAGCTGAGTAACAGCCAGATCCCTGAGCTGAAAACCTCTAAACTCGATCTTTGGCTGCTGGTAAGTATGGGAAAACGCGAGAGAAAAACTACCGCTCCCGTCCAATCTGTTTTGTTGGAAAATGTTAGTCTCTCCATCGAAAGCGAAATAACCAACTGCATCTGTGACAACTACTTGAATTGATGGTGAGAGAATAATCCTAATTGCTCCCGGCACAATTGAACCGTTTCCTTGGTTATCTTCCGTCTTCAATCTTAATTGTAAATTTTTAATAAAGTATACTGTGTTTCCAATACTTCCAAGTTCGACGAGGGGAATCGTCGTAGAAAAGTCCTTGTTGTTTAATGCATCGGCGATCAGCTGGGGATTGATTTCGTCGTAGTGAATCAAATTGTAAGGCCGGCTTGGACCTTCCGCGTAGAGCAACTCGCAGTCCGAAACGAGCCAGTCCCATAAGGGCGATTCAGCGTCCTGCATTAAATCTTCATCGATAAAGTCGAGGATGTTGTTGCTACGAAGAGCGAGTCCACTTTCGACTTCTCGCAATGAATTTATTTTGTCTTCCGCAATTCTCTCATATTCGGGAATTTTTTCGTTAATTTTCCCTTGAAGTTGATTCTCGATCAGGTTGTCGATGTCCTCTCTGAGGAAAGGCCATTGCGGAAGCCCCCAATACTCATCCACTTGAACTCGCGCCGAGATGTTTACCTCAACCCGATTGGGATGAACACGAATCCGTACGGTCAAGTATACTTTCCCTGCGGCTTCGACAGTGGCGCTATATTTTTGCCCTAAACATTTGTCGTAATTTTTCTGATTGACATGTGCATGCCAGTCGATCGTCATGCTTCCCTGCCCAACGCTGTTCTGCCAGTCCACAAGGATAATTAGCGTATCGTATTGAGGGCGAATATCAGCTTTGTGATACTTGCGGTATCCGTGCTTTCGCCTCGTGCCATCAACCGGACACCTTTTCTTCCCAGGCGTTTCGTCTTTAAACACGTGGGATCCCTCAAGATGCGCACGCATCTCGTTTTTCAGCGCCTCCTCTGCTGGATATTGTCTCTCCCATCCCATTGGGACCAGAGCTTCGCGGTCTTCCTCCTCGAGTTCAACGAGAACCTCGCCTCGGACGGGCTCGTCCGGGTCAAATCCTGAGATCTCACCTTCCACAACATAGCGGCGCAAAAATCGAACTAAGTAATCGCAGCTCTGAGTATAGTTAACGCAATCTTTTATGTTTGCGTCGATTTGAAGAGAATCGGACGGTTTGTTTTCTCTCCACAACGAGATTTTTGTAGGATGGAATCGATTTTTTTCACAATTGGTTTCAGTTTGCACTTCGATCTTTTTGATCCTGGCTCGTCTTGGAGCAAGGTATGTTGCCTTCTCAATCACGAATAGACCATTGCCATCAGCGACCTCATCGAACGGGAAATTGAACGATTGTATGGCCTGAATCTCCGTGAAGTCTTGCAGCTCTACAGTGACCGTCTTTTGAACGACGTTCGCGCAGGGTAGAGGCGGCTGACAGCCGCTCACCCCGCACGTTATCGCCGGACCCGGGTCGAGTCCAGACCCTGCTCGCCTGGGCCGGCCTGTCAGGACGCGACCTTGCGTCGCGTGTTCGGATGGGCTGCGAACCACGCGTCGGGCAAGAGTTCCACCAAGCGGTCCGCCGGATGGATCGGCAGCCGCTCCATCACATCCTTGAGGTAGGCGAAGGGATCACCATCGAGCTGCTTGCAACTCCCTACGAAACTGTAGAGGATCGCCGCTGTCCGGCCACCCCGATCACTCACAACAAATAAATATTCTTCCGGCCAATCGCCTGGGCACGCAGCGTCCGCTCGGCGAGGTTGTTGTCGATGCTCAGCTCGCCGTCGCGGGTGTAGGTCTGCAAGTCCGGCCACTGGTTCCGGGCATAGGCGATCGCCTTCCCGAGCGGGCTCTTTGGCAGCACCTGCCGGGACTGCTCGTCCAACCAGGCTTCGAACGCCGCCAGCAGCGGCACCGCGTCCCGCTCACGAATCGCCTGTCGCTCGTCGGCCGGCAACGCCCGACAGCCCGTCTCGATCCGGTACAGCTGCCGGATCCGGGCCAGTGCCTCGTGGGCCAGGACCGGGGCCGTGGTCCGGCACTCATAGAACTTGCGACGCGCGTGGGCCCAGCAGGCGACCCGGATCACGTCCGGCCCGGCACAGAGCCGGTCGTAGCCGGTGAACGCGTCAGCCTGGAGGTAGCCCCGGAAGTTCGACAGGAATCGCTCGGGGCCGTCCCGGGTGTGGCGGGGCGTGAAGTCATAGGTGCAGAACGGGTTCCGGTCGTCCCCGATGTAGACCCAGAACCGCCCCGTCCGCGTCGCGGGCAGCGTCGGGTCCCAGACCGGCACGGTGGTGTCGTCGGTCCAGATGATCTTCGAGGACTGGACCCGCTCGATCATCAGCTCGTAGAGGGGCGTGAGCCGCTCGGCCGCCCGGGCCATCCAGCCGCAGAGCGTGGCTCGCGAGAGGGTGACGCCATGTCGGGCCAGGATGTCCTCCTGGCGGTACAGCGGCGTATGGTCGCCGTACTTGCTGGTGATCACCTGGGCCAGCAGGCCCGCCCCGGGCAGCCCTTTGTCGATCGGCTGGGGCGGCTGGGCCGCGATCGCCACGTGCTCCTGACACGAGGAGCAGGCGTACTTGGGGCGGACGAACTGGCGGATGAACAGCGAGGCCGGGACGTAGTCGAGCTGTTCGCTCACCTCTTCGCCGAAGGGCATCCGCCGTTGGCCGCAGCCGGGACAGGCCCGTTCTTCGTCGGAGAGTTCCAGGACGACACGCTCGCGAGGGAGGTGTTCGGGGAGTCGTTGCCGACCTCGACGTCGCCACGTCCGAGTGGGCTTCTCCTCGATTGGTGGCGAAGGGTCGTCCGGCTGGGCTGATTCGTCGTCGGGCTCGTCGAAGAGTCGGAGCTGATCGGGGTCGACCCGCTCGGTACGTGGTCCGTAGAGCTGCCGCAGCAGACGCTGCATCGCGTGTTCGAGCTGCTCGACTCGACGGTGTGCGTCTCGGAGCGACTCCGCCTGTTGACGAATCATCTCGTGGCACAACGCCAGGTCATCAGGGAGTGGAGTCGCGGCGTCGTTCATACAAGAATTCTATCCACAAACATGCGTCTGGGGAGATGCCAACGCCCGAAAACGGCCTGCGTTTTCGGGATCAGATCGCCTCCCGTGTATAGCGTGGCCGTCGCGTGACGGAGCTGAGGTCGACTCCCTGCAACAGCATGAGCAGGTCCCCCGCCTTGACCGTGACGCTGGTCGTTTCGGCCTCGTTTGGACTGGGGAATCGGAAGGTCCCTTTCTCCAGCCGCCGGTACCAGATCGCGAAGCCATCCCCCGCCCAATAGAGGATCTTCAAGCGATCTCCCCTGCGATTGCGGAAGACGAAGAGATGACCGGTGAATGGGTCCTCCTCGAGGACATCTCGGACGAGCTGACAGAGGCCGTCGAATCCCTTGCGCATGTCAGCCGCATCCTTGGCCAAGAGGATGCGAACCGAAGGAGGCAAGCTCAGCATCGGCGGGCCTCCAGCACGGTGAGGACGGCATCGAGTGTCGTGGGATCGAAGCCGCGTCCGACTCGGACGGTCGACCTGTCAGCCAGGACGATCTCGATCGGTGTTGGGTCCTGGGACGATCCGGAGTCGTCAGGCACGACCTGGACCGGCAGGAACGCCGAGGAGAGGACCAGGTCCGTACTGGGACCGCTCCGCTTGGTCATGGAGCGTTGAACACCCTGGCGATCGCGTCGCCGGAGCTCATGCTGCCACCAGCGGAAGGTCCATGCCTTCAGATCATGGTGTTGGCAGTAGGCCGCGATGGAGAGCCCAGAGCGTTGCTGCTCTTCGATGGTCTCCCGCCAGAAGCGCTCTTTATGCGGATCGCGAGGCTTGCCGCGTCGAATGGCCATGGTCGTTCCTCGGGGAGAGTGGCTGGTCTCCCCACGATGCTACCAGGCCCTGCAAGATGGACTTCGTAAGACGCACACGGTCCATCTGCAGCGTGACCTTGATCGACCTCAGGTCGAGCTCGTTGTTCCACCGGGCACGGTAGAGCGAAGCCAGCTCCTCCGCGCTCGCCTGCTCGGGGTCGAGGATGGTCGTCACGACGACCGACCGGGTCCGGAACCCCAGCTGCTCCACGCGGAAGCGGACCTTGCGGACGGTGATCGAGTCGGGCAGCGCGTTGTAGGTCTCCCGGTCCACCGAGCGGATCGACGTCGCCTTCTTCCACACGACGAGGTGGTCATCCTTGCCCAGGCGGGTCCCCTTGCGGAAGTCGACCCGGCGGTGCGCCTACAGGCGGATGACGGTGTCGACCCCGCGCTGCTTCAGCAGATGCATGCCGACCCAGCCCGACATCAGGCGGTCGCCCCGCAGGACAGCGAGATGATCGCCCCGGTGCGGGCCGGGGCGAAGCTCGACCCGGGGACCTGGTTGAAGGCCGGCGGGTACTCCGAGCAGTTGGCCGGCGTGTCGGGCATCGAGACGGTCGACCCGAGCGTCGAGGTCCTGGCCGACGCGGCGGGCCACCGCGGCGCGACACGACTGGTCGGCGTTGAGCACCTGGTCGAGGAAGACCCAGAGGGTGACCAGGGGGGTGTAGTGTAGATGCGGTCCTTCCAGCCGGAGGGGATCTCGCGGAGAGCCTCCTCGAGCCCCGCCGTCGAGCGGACATCGGCGAAGGGGAGGCCGTCCTGCTGGCGAAGACGTTCTTGCGCGTGGCGACGCATCGCTCCGGCTCCGATTGGGCGAGTTGGGTACGCCCTCATCAGAGCAGGACGGCCGACATCCTCCTATCCCGTTCTTGTGCAATCGATTGCGGAAATCTAAGTGCCATTCGTGCGGCGAACCTTAACACCGGCAACTCGAAAACTCGAAGTGGATCTTGTTTTTCTCTTGACTCTCACGGAACAAGTTGATCCACTAAGATCCAGGGGTTGCTCAAGGTGGGCAATTACCGCTGGTCCTGATGGCCGCTTCATGCTCCACGAGCATAGAGCGGCTTTTTTTATTGGAAACAAAACAATGAATGGCCAACTCAAATCAAATCGGTATATCCATAAAGTTCACGATAAAAATACTCAATCTTATGTTTATGCTAACCTTATGCACAACGAGATATTTGATGTCCCTACTGAATTCGACCCGTTTTTTACACAGGCTCTTGAGACGCCCAATCACCCAAACGTCGAAGATAACCCGCTTGCAATTGTCGCCAAAAACATTCTTATTCGCAAACGCTTTTTACTTCCAGTGGATTATGATGAGCTTGAAAGTCTGAAAGCGACTTACAACCACAACAAACACAATTCAACTTACGCAAATTATGCTATTGTTCTAACTCATTCTTGCAATCTACGTTGCGTGTATTGCAATCAAATGCATGCTGGGTCCAAATGGCAAGACAATGAAATCCAAACAATAAAGCGACTACTTGAGCGGGCTGTCGCTTCCTTGCGGTTTCTGGACTTAACGTGGTGGGGCGGTGAGCCACTTCTTAAAATTTCGCTAATACAACATCTATCCAGCTATGCTATTCAATTGTGCGACCACTATGGGGTAAACTATGGTGCGAATATCTCAACGAATGGGGTTCTTCTTAGTCCTGACAATTGCCGCACGCTCAAACAATGCAAAGTCAATCGCATTCAAATTACTATCGACGGGCCACAAGAGATTCATGACAAGCAAAGATTAGCGACAAACGGCAGCGGAACGTACAAGCAGGTACTAACTGGTATAGAAAATTTGGTCAACTCATATAATGTTATCAAAAAATTTGTTATGATACGCATGAATTTGTCAGTCGACACTCCTACCTCCTTGGCGGCCTGGCAGCCGCTGTTGGACGACCTCAGCTCATATAAAGAATTTATAAAACTTGCCTTTACTCCAGTAGTCAGCACGTTTAGATTTTCCCAATCAAACGTCGTTGATAGCAACGAGTTTATCGCAAGATTTTCCGACGCAATTGCTACTGCAAAGGAGATGGGTTTTTATCTTGCCGAAAGCGGCGGTCTGTTAAGAGAGCCGGGGAAACTGTATTGCACCGCCGTGACCAGTCGCAACTATTTCATACTTCCAGGTTTGCGATTAACAAAATGCACCCATCGATTCAATGATCCAGCTGAAGACTGTGGCCGTCTTAATCACGATGGATCCATGTCAGTGTACGAGCGAGCCAACGAATGGAATTCGTTTTCTCCTTTCGAATGTACCGCATGTCGTGAATGCACTGTACTCCCTGCGTGCATGGGTGGTTGCCAGGCAATCGACTTTGACGATCCATCTGGCTTGCGTTGTCATATCAAGCACGCCATTCATCATATGATTTTGCAGTCGCCTGATCGCAAAAAGATTGCCGGGCAGAACTAAAAGGCAAGGGTATCCAAGAGTGAGAGCAAATAGGCATGTTCCGTTCAGAGTATATTAAGGCTCTATGAGCCAATTTCCCATCAAGACAACTCATAAGCCGAATGTACTTAATTATTTTCATTATTCCCGGCACACGGTCGTAGGGTTCAGAGGACTGACTCATGAACGGTA
>NZ_JABBYO010000028.1 GCF_012958305.1 Tautonia rosea
CTCGTCCTGCTATGAACGTGGAACCGAGCCTTGTCCAATCCATTCTCACACGAACCACTGGGTACCTAAATGGAATCGCTTCACACTCGTTGCAGCCCTACCGAGGCTGTTCGTTTGGGGCAACCCTGTGTGGTGTGGGGTGCTACGTGCAACATTCCCGTCATCTACTCAAAGGAAAACCGTGGGGTTCGTTTCTTGAAGCTCGTACCAATGCGGCCGAACGCTACCTCAACACGGTCGGTCGTGAACGCCGATGGGCCAGACGCGAACATGATCGCTTTGGGATTTTCCTTTCCAGCGCAACCGAGCCATTCCCTCCTCAGGAAGTCCGACTTGGAATCACCGGGGCAGTTCTTTCCGCGATGGAATCAAACCCGCCGGACCTGCTCGTTGTCCAAACTCATTCGCATCTGGTGCAAAATTACAGTTCGCAACTGTCTCGTCTGTTGCAACTATGTGAGGTGCGAGTTCATCTTTCGATCGAAACCGACATGGACCGTTTGCCCGGACTTCCTGGACATGGGAGTCCCATTTATCGGCATTTCGACGCCGCATTGACATTGAAGCAATCAGGCCTCTGGGTTGTGATTACTGTCGCCCCGTTACTTCCGATTCGCGATCCAGAAAGGTTTTTCAAAAGGATCGCCGTGTCGGCAAACGCTGTGGTGCTCGACCATTTCATTGGTGGAGATGGCTCAACCCAGGGAGCTCGTACCCGAAGAACGTCTCTGCCCGCAGCCATGGCAGCCGTTGACCCGCGCTCGCTTGAACTTTCCTACCGGGATCGCATGGTCGAGTTTGCCGAACGATTCTTGCCTGGTCGAGTCGGGGTCGGACGTGCCGGTTTTGTGGGCAGATGGGGAAAGGAGTAAGCGGTCTATTGTCTCCACCCGACTGCTCCGCAATGAACCAGTAATTTCAGCGAATGAGCTCTGGTTGCGAGTCTGAGTTGACAGCCTGTCGCGGGGTTCGCAATAGTTACGAGAGCGATAAGGGAGGCCTGATAATCCCTGTTTCCGAAATTTTTTTCGGAGAGGCGCGAACATCTTCGAAGTGAAACCAGTCTATGGTCGCGTGTGATGACTCGGATTCGCAGTCCGCGAATATCACACGTTCCATAAGGCTTCGGTGTCTTCGAAGCGGTTTCCGCCGAGATGACCCGGGCTAATCGTGTTGGTTTTCATTACGTCCGTATCTGTTCGAGGAATGTTTTCTCCTGCGACGGCCGAGCCTTTTTCGCGATCGGTTCGGTCCTCCGACGGCGGTCAAGTTACCGCCGATCTGAATGTCGCCTCACCACCGTTTCCACCTCGTTGAGGTGGCTGTGAGGACTCCTGCGATGTTGACCAATCACACCAACCTGATCCAATCGGCCACGCAGACCCTGCTGACCATCGGCACGCGGTCGCTCGCCCTGGTGGTGGATGTCAACATGGCGCAGGCGTATGACCCTTGCTGCCACAAACGCTCCCACCTCCATTTCGGGCCATTTCCGTTCGCCGGAATGCCTTTCAGTTTCAAGGGATTCGAACCCATTCGGATTCATTGCTGCAAGAGGATTCCGGGTTCACAACTCGGCGAAGGCTGGCCAGCTTCTGGTCGGTCGCGACGTTCGAGTTTGTGGTCGCTGTTCCAGTTGTCATCGCGTCTCAGAGGATGTGTAAGGCGTGTCGTTTCCGAACGACGTGTCGTCCAACCCGGTCCGTTAACAGGCAATCCTGTTGCGATCGTGTTCACTTCCGTCTTGGACACTATGGCGACTGTCATCGACCGCACTCCCTTCATGGCACAGGCTGCATTCACGAGGCCTGCCCTGATGGGGGGGTGAACGCCAACCCCCGGCCAGCTCATTGACCGAATCGTCGTATCGAACTGTGCTTGCAATTCGATCATTTCTGCCCCATGGTTTTCTGGGGCTGGATCTCGTTGCCATGCCTCTCGAAGTACGTCGATCAATGAGTGCCGAGCGGGTGGTTGGCCCGCGCTTGGCCCCGACTCATTCTGCCGTTTGAGCATAGCTCGGATCGGTGTGACCTGAGCCGGATTGCCTCGTGCCCGAACTGTCTCCGTCAGGTCCGGAGGGTCCTGAGGTTTGATCTCAGAGCTACTCTTCGACCTCGTACTCAACTCACGTACGTCTCGTCGTGAATGAGTTCCGAATCGGTCGAGAGTCGCTCAGGATAGGTCAGCCTGGGCCAAGCCGCATCTGTGGACTGCTTGACGCCGCCTGTTCGCCCTGCGCCCCTCTTAAGTAAACCAGGAGGCCCCGGGAGAGTAGGTGACACTCTGGAGGATGGGAAGACACCATCGTGATCGCGTTGATATCTCAGGAGCAGGTTCTTACCAACCATTGGTCGAGCACCGCGGCTCTAGTGATTCGAGCTCGGGACGGGGATCGTGAGGCGTTCGGCCAGCTGGTCGAGCAGTATCAGCGCACCGTTTACGCGGTCGCTCTGAGCCGACTTGGAAATGCCAGCGAGGCGATGGAACTCACGCAGGAAGTCTTCTTGCATGTGATGGGACGCCTCGATCAGTTGCGCGAGCCCGAGCGGTTCGCGGGCTGGCTGCGTCAGGTGACCGTTCGGATGGCGATCAATCGGGCCACCCGACGCGTCCCTCCAGCAAGCATCGAGGATGAGGTCCTCGACGGCACGGCAGTTCATCGTCACGAGCCTCTCGACGAACTCATCACTCAGGAGCGAGCCCGAAGACTCTGGGAAGCCTTGAATCAACTGAAGTCACTGGACCGTGAAGCCCTTGTGGCCTTCTACATCCGGGAACTCTCGCTTATCGAGATTGCCGAGGAACTTGACGTACCGATCGGTACGATCAAGCGTCGGTTGCACACCGCTCGAAAGCGACTCAAAGCTCAGCTTCGGGCAGCTGCCGTCGACCCCGAGGAATGGACTGATCATTCTGATTGTGTTGAAGCGGAGGAGTCTGCCCCTCTTCTCGCGACTTGCTAATGCCGCTTTGCAGCCCCTCGGTCGTTCCCACGAGCGATCGGGGGCTGAGTTTCGATTTATGCTTCAGAACATCACTCCTCCCCGAATCGATGAACAAAGGGATCGGGGAAGGGGCACCAGATTGAGGAAAGATTGAGTTAGTCGTTTTCAAATTCCCCGAGTAGCTCGTTAATCTCGTCGTCTAACTCATCCACTTCAAACTCGTGAGAGGATGGACGAGCGGTGATGTCCGGGGGCTCTTCTTCCTCAAGGCGGGGCTTCGAGGGGTCGGTTTGCGTTCGTGCTCGAAGATAGAGTTTGATGGGAACGTCGTTAAAGGGAAGTTGCTCACGGAAAACACTGAGGAGATAGCGCTGATAGGTCGGATCAAAGAGGCCAGGGCGATTGACGAAGAGGACAATGGTGGGCGGAGCCACACCAACTTGCGTGGCGAAGAAAATCTTTGGGACTCGGTTCTCTCGCACTGGTGGAGCATGGGCAGTCACCGCCTCTCGAAGAATTCGATTGAGCGTACCCGTTCCAATTCGGCGATGAGCTCGCTTATACATGGCCTGCGCCAGGTTGATCAACGCCTTGACATTCTTGCCCGTCTGTGCCGTGATGAACGCAATAGGAGCGTAGGCCATTCCCTTGAAAGCGTGCTGAACCATCGTGGCATAACGACCTGTTTCTCCTCTGGCCGGGCCAGTGAGGTCGGCAAGGATGAGATCCCATTTATTGATGACAATGACGCATGGCTTGTATTGTTTTGCGATATAGTCAGCGAGTTGTTTGTCGAGCCGGGTCACACCCTGTGTCGGATCAATAAACAAGAAGACGATGTCGGCCCGTCTGATGGAACGTTCGGCTCGATGAATCGAGTAAAAGTCTAAATCGTCACGAATTTTCGCCTTCCTGCGAACCCCGGCGGTGTCGATGGCGACGAACGGTAGTCCATCAAGCTCGAAGCGAACGTCAACCGAGTCACGAGTTGTCCCCGGGATTTCGGAAACAATCATTCGTTCGGCGTGAGCGAGTGTGTTGATGAATGTGGATTTGCCTGTGTTTGGCCGACCTACGACGGCCACCTTCATGGCCTCGGAAGAAACCCTTGCCCCATCCTCTTCCGGTGGAAGTGCGTCGAGAATGAGCGAAATTAGCTCATACTTGTTTCGATTTTGATGCGTTGATATCGGGATCGGCTTGCCACGGCCAAGCTTATAGAATTCTTGGCCCTGAGCATCAAATTTTGGGTCATCAGCTTTGTTCAGTGCTAGAATGACTGGAGCCTGGACGTAGCGGAGTCGTCGGGCGACCTCCTCGTCAAGTGGCATCATCCCATCTCGTACGTCGACGACAAACAGAACAACATCCGCCTCGCCGAGTGCCGTTTCGATCTGGCGTTCCACATGCTCACTAAGGTCGTCGCGATCAACGATCCCCACTCCTCCGGTGTCGATCAACTCAATGAAGCGGCTGGTTCGGCCTTGAGGAAGTTCGGCGAGCGTGGCAACGCGATCTCGAGTCACGCCAGCAACATCGTCGACAATGGCGATCCGTCGCCCCGCGATCCAGTTCAGGAGCGATGACTTGCCTACATTGGGTCGACCGACAATGACGACACGGGGCAGGGGCATGGCGATGACGTCCCCGTACCGAGATCACGCGTGAACGTGGTCTCAGACGAAGGGCGATCCTCTTCAATAGAGATAAGATAAACAGAAAATTGACGGTCCGGAGCCGATTTCCTGTGTCCAAGCTGGGAACCCTTGAGGGACCCAATTATTCTAAACCGGCTTGCTCGAACTGGACAACGTTCGGGAGCCCCGATCTGGCATGAAAGACCATTCGGAGGGATCGATCAAGCGACCTACGAGGATCGGAGCAGGCTTAACGCTGCTCGATGGAATCGCTTTGGTCATCGGCGCAGCAATCGCTGCGGTCCATCTCAAGCAGGCGGCACCGCCCGGATCTCTCACTGGAACCGGTTGGGTCTTGATTTGGATGACGTTTGCGGGCGTTGCGTTGACAGCCTCCGGGCCGTTTATCACCTTGATTCGAAGAGTATTCCATCGTCCGGTTACACCACAAAGGCTTGGAGAATGGCTCTGGGTGCTTCTGGGAACGCCCTGGGTTCTGGCCGCTCTCCCTCAGATTGTGGCTGGTTCAAGAGACAAGGGGAAGCGTGACTTTTCCGTACAGCTGTACGAAGTGACGCTCGTCGCGGGGCTCGGCTTCGCCACCCTGGTGACCCTGGCGATCGTCTGGGCCCGATGGGTGATGGTGCCTTCCGAATCCATTGACGAAGACCAAGAAAAATCGAGAAGCTGGACACACCGGATTGGCCTGACCCTAGCAATCGCCTGGCCGCTACAATACGCCCTGGCAATGGTGGTGATAGGTACGCCGACTTGAGAATAATTGCCCCTTGATCCCGTCCAGGGTCATCGAAGAAAAGGGACCGGGTGTCCAACACACCGAATGATTCTACTCGAGACGAACATCCCCGAGGTCCTCGACTGATCGATCTGATCGGTCTCATCTTGGGCTTTGGAACGGCAGCGCTCCTGATCAGATCGCTCTGGCCGACTAGCCGATCCATGACACCTGAAGTGTTGATCGTGGTAGGTTTACTCCACCTTTGGCTTGGTCTGGCCATGGCAGGCCCAGTCCTGTTGCTGATCGATCGGAGAGGATTGAATGATACTGCCCGCCAGCTCAGTTGGGCCCAGGTCGCCTGGCTGCTGATCGGGTCGTATTGGCTTGTTCTCACCGCCGTGGTTGTCCCGAGCCGGATGGCAGTCCATCCTCTCCTTGGCGTTCTTCCGATCTTCGCCGCACTGCTTCTTCGTGGAATCGGTCCGAGGCGTACCGAGGCCAGACTTCAGGCCAAAAACTGGACCGATCAGGTCGCTTTCTTGCTCATTACGACGTGGCCCTTGGCATGGATCGCCTTGATCTTGCTTAGCAAGACCCTTTTCTAGGTGTCGTGTTCAGTATTGAGTCATCCAGGTTGCGCTCGGCCTCGTGCCTTGATCTTGAAGCGAGACGCTTCGGACGATAAGCTTTGTGGTTTACCCCAGCACCTGCGATGAAGGGCTTGGATCGACTTCCCGGTTTCGACGTCAGAGGACGCAACCTCAATGCCTCGTAAACGCTTCGGACGAAGCCGCAAGAATCGTTGCCGTTTTTGCACCCCTGAGGGTTGCCCTCGGCCGGCTTACGTCGACTACAAAGATATGAGCTTGCTGAAGAAGATGCTCACAAACCAGAGCAAGATGTTCTCTCGCAAGCGGAGCGGAAACTGCGCAGCCTTCCAGCGTGCCACCGCCGAAGCCATCAAGCGGGCACGCTATATGGCCTTGCTGCCGTATGTGGGTGAATAAGGGCATCCAGCCCTCACGGGTTTTTCGCTGAACTGTCCGTTCAGTAATCCTGTTCGACGTCCTGACCTATCGTCATCGAAGTAGGTAAGGGCGTCGATTTTTTTGATTGCGAGCCCGTTCGATCGATTAGGTTCGATTAATGCTGAACCCTTTCGGGACCAATTGGCTGGGCAACAAATTCCTGGAATCCAAAATCGAGCTCATGATACTCACGATCAAGATGCGTTGAGAGACTTTTCTCCGCCCCACCTCGAAGCCGACCGCGATAGGCATCGCGCGCATATCGGAGAAAAGCTTCACGGTAGAGGCCGTGATCGTGATCCATCAGGAACACAGTCAGGGCGATCGCCTGTGCATAGTGCAGATGCGGATCACCACCGTTGCTCCCATTGAAGGTCGCTCGATCGAGAGTGACGAACCGGCTGATCGGGATCAACTCGTCTCGTTCAACGTGGCGACGATGGGCTTCCTCAAAGCGGGGGCCGACGCGGCCACCGTAACGAATTGATCCATCAGGTTGTGATTCCAGTGTTTCGAAGTAGGTTCCCAGACCTTCGAAAACCCAGAAATTGCCCGCGTTCAAGAGATAATCTGAAGGACCCGCCAATTCAAACAGGAGTTGGTGGGAAACCTCATGGTAGAGCGTGGCCTCGACGGGAAGAAGTCCGCCTTCGTCTTTGAAAAAGTAGCTGCTCTTTTGGGTGTCGAGATAAATTCCCAACGTGTCCTGTATTCCAGGATCTCTGAGCCGAGGGGAGAGGTAGTCAACATACTGTTTTTTTGTGCCGAAGTAATAGACTCGGTGTTGACGCGGAGCATTTGGTGGAGCCGTCGCCGTCGAAGACCGCTTCAATTGGGCGAGCTGAAGTCGTTCGGGACCAATCAGATCCGCCGCTACCGAGGTGAAAAGGTCATAAAACGCCTCGAGACGTCGTCCAAAGTCGATCCCCTCCTCTAGAGGAACGCTCGCCTGGATTTTGAAGTGGGGGGTAGTGATCTGCCATCCACTAGTGATGGAACCCAGCCGAGCCGCGTCAGCCTCCTCAGTGGGCACCCATTGTAACGCCGCCCGTCCTTGACGGGACGGCGCGGGAAGTAGTCCCTGTTCAAGGTTCGGAACCCAATCAGCCGGAATCCATCCATAGGTTGGATGGGGAATGTCCCCATTCTGAAGACGCAAAACCGCGTGGGGAGTGGCCCAGCCGTCTTCATGCGGCACGAATCCGAGCAGTCGACGGGCTTCGGGATCGTCAGGTCTTCGGTGAAGCACTTCTCGAAGGCTCGCATCGGCGAGGGCCAGTCGACCTTCCTTGAAGGCTTGGTCGGCAAGTTCTACGTATTGCTGTGCGGCCTTCTCTCGAATGGCAATGACTTCGGGGAGATTGCTTGGAGATTCGTGATTATTGGTCGCTTTGGTAACGATTTCGGGCAGAGGGACGAATCGCCTTGGCCCATTGGGCAGAGGGGCCGGCTCGATCATAGTCCTGATGACCTGCGCCGTTGAGGTTTCCCCTTCCTCCTCCAAGTGTTTTGCAAGCTGTTCCAGAGCGGCGAACTCGGCAGTACGGATTTCAAGGCTCTCGACATGAGTCTCGAGACGATCAGGCTTTCCAATCGTGCTCGATGTGGCACCGCTTGGACCGAGAATTCCGAATTCAGGGAAGAGAAAGACCATCATCCCTAACCATCGTCGAGGAAACGACAGATTCTTGGCTAGACCAACCAACAGGATCGTCGCACAATGCCTTGTCATGACCACAGACCGATTCGAACGCTGAAGGGCAGGTAGCATGGCGATACGATCCCTCGTGCCTTGCGTGATTGGGATGCTCGGAGGCCTTGTCGTAGGCTGGATCGCGGCATCGTATTCTACCCCGAGCGTTCGAGCGGGTCAGGGGGATCGCTCGGGTGACTCCATCCTCGCCACTGGACCAGTCTCGGTCGAGATGGATCGCGTCACAAAGCAACTCTTTACTACGGACGCAGTTTATTATCTCGACTATTCTGGTGGCAGACTGCTGGCGACCATTCCCACTTATCGACAAACTGTTTTGGGCACACAGGTTCTAGGTGATTTCGCGGTTCGGGACCTGGTTGCTGACTTTCAGCCTCCTCGTGGGGCGACACCTCGATTCGCGATGACGGTCGGTCAGCTCGGCCTGGGAACTGGAACTGGCTGGGCTCCCTTGTTTGTTCTCGAGACCCAAACGAACAAGATGGCGACTTATCGACTCACAGCTGGTCCACTTCGTCCAGGAGGGGAACAGCCTCCAAACTTCGAATTGCTCGAACTTAAGCAGTTACCTTGATCGGTACTCGCCCTTGCCCATGAATCGTGGGCTTGGGACAATGAAATAAACGAAATCCCCTCTGTTCAACTTCCTGAGAGAGTCAGTCGCGCCTGGCTCAATGATCTCTTCCCGATGGACCGTGAATCTCACGTCCTCTCGGATCTTCTTTGGCCAGAGCCGATCGCTTCCGATCGAGGACCATGAGCCCTCACCTAAATCCCCGCAGAACCGTTCCTCATCCTCCCGGTCGTCAAGGGAATGAATCGATTCACCCGGGGTGGAAAAAGCGTCTCCTCCTGCTTGGAGGAGGGTTGTTACTCGGGCTGTTTGGTCTTGTTCTTCTCGTCACGCCTCGTCCCGACCCCGACCAACTCTGGCAAGAAGCTCAGCAGAGTCTGAAAGCCGGTCGCATCCCTGAGGCAGATCTTGCCGCGAAACGGCTCTCCCAACTCAGGCCGCCGACCGACGCGGATCTAATGCTTCTCGCGCAGGTCGCGATCGCTCAAGATCGTACCGAAGACGCGCTGTCAATTCTCGACGAACTTCCCAATTCGAGCCCTCTCCGCCCCCAGGCTGCGCTACTTGCTGGACAACTCGAATTACGGCGCGATCGAATGAAGATCGCAGAAGGGAAGTTCCTCCAGGCCATCGAACTCGATCCAAGACTCACACAAGCCTATCGTGAGTTGATCTATATCTACGGCTTCCGGAAGCAGTCAGAGGAAATCGACGAGACCTTTCGTCGCCTATCTCAACTCGGTCCACTGACTGCAAACGAGGCATTTATCTGGTCGTTAATTCGGGGAGTACAGTGGTCGACCGAAGAGATCGTCGAAACCCTCTCCCGTGCAGTTGAAGCAGATCCGAAGGATGACCGTTCTCGGATTGCCCTGGCCGATGCGTTGCTTGAAATGACACGATTCCACGACGCAGAGGCTGTTCTCTCCCCGCTCGATCCCTCGCTACCGGATGCCAGAGCCGCGCTCGGTCGTCTAGCGTTGGAACGAGGAGATGTACCGACCCTTCGAGCGTTACTGGCCGATGGGCCCGACAATCATGCGGGCATTGAACTCCTTCGAGGAAAACTGGCTCTCCAGTTCCGTGATCCGGATGCCGCAGTAGAATCGTATCGATCTGCCCTCGCCCTCAGGCCTAATGATCGAGAGGCTCTTTCAGGCCTGACACAGGCCTTAAATCAAGCAGGAATGCAAGGAGAGGCATTAGAGATTGTTGAGCGGTTGAATCAGGTCAACGCACTCAACAATCTATTGAATGAGTTGCCTTCATTCGATGGAAATCCTGGAGCCGATCGGTATCTGGAACTCGGTAGAATCTGTGAGACGATCGGATTTATCCCTCAAGCTCGGACCTGGTATCAGAACGCAATCCGGACCGACCCCTTTCACAAGGATGCTCAGCGAGCACTTGCTCGGATCGGGGGCGAACCCACCCAAGTTCGCGACATAGAGACTGAGGACAACGAAATCGATTAGGTTCTACTGACAATCACTTGCGGAGTCTGGGCGATCTGTGATTGACTGGGTAACCCGATCGACCCCAAGGAGGCCTCCGATGCGCCGTTTCGAGATGGACGACGAACGATTCCGACGCATCGCCCACATCTTGCCCGGGAAGCCCGGCGACCCCGGAGCCACCGCCAAGGACAACAAGCTCTTCCTCGACGCCGTGCTCTGGGTCGCCCGCACCGGTGCCCCCAGGTCCGATCTGCGGGCCCGCTTTGGCAAGCACGACACGGTCTTCCAGCGGTTCAACCGCTGGGCAAAGACGGGGACCTGGGCCCGGATCATGGAGGCCCTCGGCGGCGACGCTGACCTGGAAAACCTGCTCATCGATTCCACCTCGGTCCGCGCCCCCCGCCATGCCGCCGGCGCCCGAACAAGAGCGGTGAACAGGCTTTCGGCTGGTCCCGGGGCGGCCTGACGACGAAGCTGCACCTGACTGCCGACGCGTTGGGCAACCCGGTTCGGCTGATCCTCACCAGCGGCCAGGCACATGACATGTCCCAGGTGAGAGCCCTGATCGATGGACTCAAATGCGAGCATGTCATCGCGGATAAGGGGTATGACAGCGGCCCCCCTCGTGGCGACGATCGAGGCGGCCGGGGCGACGGCAGTGATCCCCTCGCGGTCCAACCGACGCGAGCCCCGGCCGTATGACAAACACCTTTGCCCGAGAGCGGAACCAGGTGGAGCGGCTCGTCGGCCGACTGAAGGAGTGCCGCCGCGTGGCGACCCGCTACGAGAAGACCGCACGCAACTACCTGGCATTTGCCAGTTGGCGTCCGTCATGGTCCTCCTGGCCTGATTGTCAGTAGAACCTAGTGCCTGCCTCTCAGAAACCCGGATTTGTCGGAGCGAGTCCAGAGGCAGCTCCCGCCGTTCCTCCGGGAATCCCAGGGCCGCCAGCGCCCGGCATGCCAGGTTGAAACTCTCCACCCGGTGAGGTGCTGGAAGGAGAGGTTTCCGTTCCGCCCTGCGAGGCCATTTCCTCACGCCATCCGTCGCCGAAAGGTCGAGCATCTTCCTGGTCGATCAGCCACCGGCCCTCGGGATCAAAGACTCGCTTATTCTCAAACTCACCGAAAGGATCCATCGCCGTTTCGTCGTACGTCGAAAAGGGGTAGCCGGTCGTATGCTGAAAGAAGGCGAGATAGCGGTGATCGAAGCCCATGCCGAATGGAGGACGGGTTTCGAAACCGACCACATTGAATATTTTCTTGTCAACCGGTGCGGTGTGAAAGACCAAGATCATGAACGACGTGGCGACTGTTGCGGCGGCAAGTCCGAATACGATTCGACCGGCGTGAAAGACCGGCATTGGGAACCGAATCATCGTCGGCCCCAGAGAATCGGTTGTGACTCGAAGGACCACAAACGTCACCAGGAACAGGACCAGAAGACACACAAGATCCGCATACCCGTAGGACCACGATCCCGCATTTTCCGTGATTAGTGTTGCAAGCGGTTGATAGAAGTTGAAGGCGATGACGCTTGCAAAAAGTACGTTGAAAAAAACAAGCGCGGCACCCCAGAGACCTTCGCTCATGACGGTGTAGGTCAATCCAAGTACCACGACCACGATGCCGAGGTGTACGACGATTTCCATCCTGTAAAGTCCCCTTCGGACCTCGCAGCGAGGCGGGAATTGGAGAAGGTGGTCTAACGCGCCGAATTATTTGACCACTCGCATGAGTTCTTCGATCGAAGTACGTCCCTGGATCACCTGCCGTAAACCATCTTCGGTCAGGTAGATCATCCCGTTCTTCCGAGCCTCGTCCTTGATGGCCTTGACCGAGGGATTCTCCCGAATCAGCTCACGCATGGGGTCGGTGATGAGTAGGAGTTCGAAAATACCGGTTCGACCCATGTATCCGGTGCCGCCACACATCGGGCATACTTGCTCGGGTTCCTTGGGAGGACGGTAGAAAACATCCACCTTGTCAGGTGGAAGATTTGCCTTCTTCAGGAACTCAGCTTTGGGTTTATAGGGTTCCTTGCACGTTTCGCAAAGCAGTCGGACGAGCCGCTGACCCAGAATGGCCGTGATCGAGTTGGCGATCATGAAGGGTTCGACCCCCAGGTCAAGCATTCGGAAGAGGGCCGTCACCGTGTCGTTGGCGTGGACAGTGGAGAAGACCATGTGGCCCGTCGTCGCCGCTTGACAGGCGATTGTTGCGGTTTCTTGATCTCGCACTTCGCCGATCATGATCACGTCAGGGTCCTGACGAAGAATCGATCGCAATTGTTGGGCAAACGTCTGCCCGGCCTTCGTGTTGATTTCGATCTGCGTTACGTTGTCGATGTGATACTCGACCGGGTCTTCAACCGTGATGATGTTCTTCTGAAAGCGGTCGATCTCTCGAAGACAGGCGTAAAGGGTCGTACTTTTCCCTGAGCCTGTTGGCCCACAGCAGAGGAACATCCCGTGGGGTTGGTTCACGATCTCACGGATCGAGGCCACCATTTTCGGCCGCATGCCGACCTCTTCGAGCCGTCCAACCGATGCGGCGTTATCCAGGATTCGCATCACGAGTTTCTCTCCGGCTTTGGAACCAGAGGTCGCGACACGAAAATCGATCTCTCGCCCCTCGAACTTCGCCGCGAAGGAGCCGTCCTGCGGCTTTCGCTTCTCGGAGATATCCATGGCGCAGAGGACCTTGAAGATGTTGATCACTGCATCACCGGTCGGGCGATCAAACGGCTCGGCGGCGTGCATGATGCCGTCGATCCGGTAGCGTACGGCCAACTGATCAGGACTCGGCTCCAGGTGAATGTCGGTCGCCCGTCGAAGAATGGCGTCGTAGACGAGTTCCTTGGCCCCGATGAATTGTGGCGAGCCTTCGGCCCTGGCCACACGATCCTCGTCAACCTTGCCGGTGGAAGACTTGCCCATGAAGCTGATCGGCGGACCACCGTGATAGTCGGTTCCTTGCTCAACGTTGAAGATCCGACGCTTCAGCAATCCATTGATCAGTTCACCAAAGTGATACGGCGTCAGCACCTTCTCGTCATCGGGAACTGTCTGATTCCTTGAGTAGGCATATGTCAGTGATGGTGCCAAATAGGCGATCAGGAGCAGAACCAGGCCGATCGGATAAAAGGGAATAATCCAGACAAGCAGAAATCCCAGGATCCCGCTGAAGAAGACCAGCGAGTTCCACATTTCGAACCGGATGTTCTGCAACTCGCGGGTGTCATCATCGACCCAGTCCACCGTCTTGACCCAGGCCAGGTAGATCAGGACAACGGGTACAAACTTGAAGAGGTTAAGGTACAGACCGGAACCTCGGAGCGAGTTGATGGCCGCGGACTGGGCCAGAAGCAACCCTGGCAATTCGGCTGCCTCAGCCCCGTTGACGAGACCGAAGAGCGCCAGGGCAATCATCGCCAGGACCAGGCGCGGGCGGATCATGAGTGAAACTCCGAAGCGGCGAAGGACATGGAATACTGAGAACAGAATCGAATCACGAGTGGTGACAAGGGGAACCTCGAACAACGAGGTCCCCCCCGAGACCGCGTCTCAAAGAATACCAGGCTGCGCGATGGTAATTCCCTTCAGCGCCATCTTCAACGCCTCGGGACTGGGAGCGACTTCGAAGGCGGTTGCTCGTTCCACCTTTTCGGCCTGAACAAGTTGCTTGAGACTTTCGGTAAAGTCTTGCATCCCATCCTCTTTGCCGATCCGGATCGCATCACCGAGTTTACCGTCTTCCTCATTAAGGATCAGCTTCCTCACGGTCGGACTGGTGCGCATGATCTCGCACGTTGGGATCCGGGTCTGCCCCGTCTTTTCCGCCCAGTCCTTGGCTGTCGGCAAGAGTTTCTGCGCAATGATGGCCTGAAGGTTAAAGGCCATTGACTGTCTGAGAGCCGGGTGCATATCTCTCGGGAACAGGTCGAGAATTCGGCCGACCGTTGAGGGTGCCGAAGAGGCGTGAATCGTACCAAACACAAGGTGGCCTGTTTCCGCCGCGTGCATGGCCGCGTTGAACGTCTCGCGGTCTCGCATCTCACCAACCAAGATAATATCCGGGTCCTGTCGCACGGCATGCTTCAATGCCGTATCCCAGTCGATGACGTCGATACCGACCTCTCGCTGGTGAACGATCGATTTTTTGTCGACGAACGTAAACTCGATCGGATCCTCGATCGTCACAATATTGCAGCGTTCGCGTGCGTTGACGTACTCCAGCATGGAAGCGATCGTCGTCGATTTCCCCGAACCGGTGACCCCCGCAAGAATCACGATCCCCTGGTCGTGGCTGGCAATGTCAGCCAAAACCGGGGGCAGGCCGAGTCCCTCGAAGTCGGGAACCTGATTATTGACCCGTCGGGCAACCAGGCTGAGCTTGCCTCGTTGTCGAAAGAGATTCACGCGGAACCGGGTCTCCAGTCCATCCGGGTCCGTCACAATATGGGCAAAGTCGACCCCGCCTTCTTCTTCGAGAATCGTCTTTTGCCGAGCCGTGAGCAACGGGAACATGAGCCGCTCCATGTCCGCCGTGCTGAGCGGTGGTAGTTGCATCTGTCGAAGCACACCGGTGAGTCGCATTGCAGGGGAGACCCCGACCTTCAAGTGGAGGTCGGAACCCTTATGCTTCATCACCATCCGGAACAGCTTGTTGGCTTCCGGCTCGCTGGGATTGACGGGCTCGATCGTCTGGGCATCGATACCGGTGGCCATGGTGGTACTCCTGGAACGTTGGACCGGGCGACTCGATCAGGGAATCACAGAAATCGATCGGGCGAACGGGTTCACGAGACTAAGAGAGAGGATCAACGGGCCAGAACCTGGCCAAGGCCACTGCGATGAGCGTTCAGCCGTCACACCTCAACCCGATCTCGGACGGAAACGTGATGGCTTGCAAGATACGCTTTGGTCTCGGCGATCGTAAACTCTCGATAATGGAAAATGCTGGCGGCAAGGGCGGCATCGGCTCCGCCTTCAACCAGGGCGGCTCGTAGATGCTCTGGATGCCCGGCCCCGCCCGAGGCAACAACCGGAATCGTCACCGCATCACTTACTGCGCGAGTCATGGGGAGATCATACCCGTTCTTTGTGCCGTCGGCATCCATGCTGGTAAGTACGATCTCTCCAGCCCCAAGCCGCTCGACCTCCCGAGCCCAGGAAACCGCTTCAAGCCCGGTCGGAATGCGACCACCATTGATGTGCACCTCCCAGACCTCCTGATCGTCCCGCTGCACACGCTTGGGGTCGATATTGACGACAATACACTGGCTCCCAAAGCGCCGAGCGGCACGACGAACAAACTCGGGATCACGAACTGCGGTCGAGTTGATCGAGACCTTGTCCGCACCAGCATTAAGCAACGCTCGGATATCCTCAAGCGTCCGAATACCGCCACCGACGGTCAGCGGCATGAAGCAGACTTCCGCCGTGCGACGGACCACGTCGAGAATGATTCCTCGACCTTCGTGACTCGCAGTGATATCAAGGAACACAAGTTCGTCTGCCCCCTCGGCATCGTAGCGAGCAGCGACCTCAACTGGATCTCCGGCATCCCGAAGATTCAAGAAATTCGTGCCCTTGACAACACGGCCCGCGTTGACGTCGAGACAGGGAATAATCCGCTTGGCGAGCATAGGGGGACGATCCGAGAAGGCGATCACGCAGGATGGGGCCTAAGGTCAGGTGAGTAGAACACGCAGAATCGGCCCTGAATGGACAAATTGTACCCCTCAAACCCGGCTCATCCTAGAGGATCGATCGAGAGACTCTCTCTGATGGGGGTCAGGGCGATTCGTGCATTGGCGACTCGATCATCGCCCTCTGGAATTTAGAGACAGGGTGTCAATGGACCGCGGGCACTCGGGAAGACCATCAAGAAATGCTCGGCCGTAGGGTTTCGTCAGTACGCGAGGATCGAGAATGACCACAATTCCTTGATCGCTTCGAGAGCGGATCAATCGTCCGAACCCTTGTTTCAGCTTCAAGACCGCCTCCGGAACCTGATGCTCCAGAAACGGATTGCCACCTCTCGCTCGGATTGCTTCTAGCCTCGCTTCCAGCAACGGCCGTTCGGGGACGCTGAACGGAAGCTTGGTAATGATCACATTCGCAAGGGCTTCCCCAGGAACGTCCACCCCTTGCCAGAAACTGTCGGTGCCGAACAAGACGCTCCCGAGATTGGCACGGAACGACTCGATCATTTTCGATCGGGGTAAACCATCACTTTGGGAATACAGCGGGATATTCCGTTCGATGAACCAGGGAAGCAGAGCTTGTGCGGCCGTTTGCATGAAGCGGTACGAGGTAAAAAGGACGAACGCCCGGCCTCCCGTCAGTTCGAGATAGGTAGGAATTGCTCGAAGACAGGCCTGTTCGAACCCGCTCGGATCATCGGATGGGTCGGGAATGTTCCGAACCAGATGAAGGCGCGCCTGCTCCCGGTACTCGAAGGGACTGCCAAGCTGAAGTGATTGACCACGACTCAGTCCCAGACGGGTTCGGATGAATCGGAAGTCGGGTGGTGATCCAGAGCAGAGCGTCGCCGAGGCAAGAATGCAGGTTGGCACCTCCTGAAAGAGGAGCCGGTTCAGCACAGGGCCCACCTCAATCGGGGCCGCCGAAAGTGTAACCCGGCGCCTCTGGGGGGGGCCTTCAAGGTCGACCCAGTACACCCCGTCCGGCTCCGATTGGTCCAGCCACCGCTCAATGCTAATGGCTGTCAAATCGCAACGGTCACCAACGGCGGTCAGTTCCAACCGCTGGCCCTCGTCTTCGATCTCCTTGGAACCCTCGATAATCACACTTGCCAGTCGTTTGAGTGATTCGGGAAGTTCCGACCGAAGCCCAATCGGGCGACGCAGCCGACCGTTTGGCTGGCCTTCGGACTCTCTCCATCGCATGATCGCGGCAAAGAAGGCCGAGGAGGCAATCCGCGCTGGTCGGGTGGCATCAATTGCCTCATCAAGGTCGGAGTGAGCCAGCAACCCTTTGCGCGTTCGTTCGTTGTAAAGCCTCCCGAGCAGATACTCAACCTGACCGGACGTAATCCGAAGCCCGAGATGATCTCCCGCGATCGCTTCGAGCGTATGGGCTTCATCGAAAACGACCACGTCGTAATCCGGAAGCAGTCCGAACCCTTCAGCTCGGAGGGCCAAATCACTGAAAAACAGGGCGTGATTGACGACGAGAATGTTGGCCGTCCGCATCCGGCGTCGGGCCTTGAAATAGAAGCAGTCCTGGAATCGAGGGCAGCGCTTGCCGAGGCAGTTGCCGTTCTCACTGGCCACCGCGTCCCAGACAGCTGGGAGCGGCCGGAAATCGAGATCCGAACGGCTTCCGTCCTCGGTCTCCCTCACCCAGGACTTCAAGCTGCTGTACTGGTCGAACTCGTCTGGATGCTGAAAGGTTGCCAAGGCTCGAGCGCCGACCGACTCCAGTCGGCGTAGGCTGACGTAGTTCGAACGTCCTTTGACCAGGGTCGCCGTAAACTCGCTCGGCATAACCGCTCGGAGAAAGGGCAAGTCCTTTTGAAGCAGTTGCTCCTGGAGGCTAATCGTGTGGGTCGAGACAACGACCTTCTTCCCTCCCTCGGCTGCCGCCATGATACTCGGCACAAGGTATGCGAAGCTCTTGCCGACCCCAGTGCCGGCCTCCACGAGAAGATGGCCTCCCTCACTGATCGCCCTGGCCACAGCCTCGGCCATCGCAAGCTGCTCCGGGCGAACCTCGTACCCCGGCATCCGCCGGCTCACAGCTCCGCCGGGGCCAAGGATCGGAGTAGGGTCGAGTACGAGGTGATCCATGAGGGACCGTCCTTGATCGGGCAGGGGCGTCAGTTCCTCGGGGCGAACTTCCGCGGTTCCAACCGCATCAGCGTCTCCCGATTGCTACAGTGGAAGACGTCGATGAATTCGAGGATCGTCCGGTCGTCGCGGACCCATTATTGCCGCTCCTGCGAGGCGTCAACTGCGGCCTTGATCTCCCGAAAACAGGGCTTACAGATCAATGCATTTCGGAACGTCGGCCCCGCAGAGTCTTCCTAAACGAGGTCCTGGAACATGAAGATCGCAGGGGCATGCGAGCCGCAGCGGGCGCAGAGTTGGGGTGCGTAAAGAAACGGAATTCGACCTCGTACGCTGCAGCATTCGAGCCATTGATGCTCCTCATCGACCGTGAGACCCTCGCGAGAAGTTCGCTCCGAGAATTGCCCTGTCTTCGGAGAAAACGATCGTCTTCTTAATCCGAGCATGTCGTACACGCACTCGCAGGATTCGATGAATGAGCGTTCGCAGACCGGGCAATATTCCCAGCGACACATGAACCGATGGAGTTGGCCCTCCCGCTACCCACGCTCGCAACTCGGCAGGGTAGGGGTTTCATGATCGCCCATGTTGGGTTGACCCTCGGAGGACTGAAGCTGCCGTTTCCGGATCGCTCACCGGCGGATCATCCCCTCCGTCGGACTCGACGCAGTCGCATACAGCTTCTTCGGAATCCGACCCGCCGCACTCGCAAGGCGGCCTGCCTCGCAGGCAAGGCGCATGGCGTGGGCCATCCTAAGGGGATCGGAGGCCGAGGCGATCCCGGTATTCAGCAAAACGCCGTCACAGCCGAGTTCCATGGCGATCGCCACGTCGCTCGCGGTGCCGACACCGGCATCGATGATCACCGGATAATCGGGGTCGTCTCCCTTGAGATCCTCGAGAATGATCCGGATGTTGTTCGGATTGAGCACCCCCTGACCACTACCGATTGGACTTCCGGCAGGCATCACAGATGCCGCTCCAGCGGCCTTCAGGTGTCGAGCCATCACCGGGTCGTCGCTCGAATAGCAGAGGACCGTGAAGCCGTCCTTGACCAGGACCTCGGTTGTCTGAAGGGTGGCGACGGGATCGGGCAGCAGGGTCCTCGGGTCGGCGAGCACTTCAAGTTTCACCCAGTCGGCACCAGGGTTCCCAAGTCCTTCGAGCAACTCACGCCCGAGCCTAGCCGTCCGCAAGGCTTCCTCGGCATTGAAACACCCAGCAGTATTGGGAAGGATCGTGTACCGAGCCGGGTCGAGGTAATCGAGGAGATTCCGACCTTCCTTGTCAAACAGACGTTCGCGACGGACGGCGACGGTAACCACTTCTGACCCGCTTGCATTGAGGCATTCCCGCATCAGCTCAAGCGTTGCGTACTTGCCGGTTCCGACAAACAGGCGGCTCCGAAATCGGTGCGAGCCGATCGTCAGAACATCGGGACCAAACGACTCGGTATCCGGTGAGCCCCCACCGACGAGCGTCACGACCTCAACCTCGTCCCCCTCGCCCAGGACGGCCTCGGCATGGCGAGCCCGCGGCACGAGCACGCGATTCACCTCGACGGCCACAAATTCAGGTCGAACCTCAAGATGTTTGAGGACCTCGGCCACGCTGATCGGTCCAGAAAACGTACGTTCTTCGCCGTTGAGAATGATGGTCACGTCAGGCGACCCTCGGAATAGCTCGGTCGTCGGATCGGCCGCATTGGCCGGGATTTGCGTCAACATCTGTCCATCGTAGGGAAGGTGAAAGCGATGGTCAAGCCAGCCCGGTTTTCTGCGGATCAAACACGTCTGGTGACGATCCAGTTGACAGACCGGGGATGATCTCGCATCTTTCCGGCATTTTGGGAGCGGTCGTCGAGTCCGAGATGGTGTCGCTCTCCGTGACATCCGAAACGGACTCAGGAATGGAACTCGCTCTCGTCGGATTTCCAAGGGGGCCCCGTGTCTCATCGCGAACGACGCCGAAAGATGCATCCCCGGCTGGAAGCGCTCGATGATCGCCTCCTTCTTTCTTCGGTCCCAACGGCCATGATTCAGGATCGGGTTCTCTTCGTCGTCGGAACCGATCAAAACGACGAGATCGACGTGACCATTCGGCCGTTTCGCCTGGGGGCTCAGACCATTCCTGTGGTTCGGGTCGCCGGAATACCCAGGTGGTTCCCTTCCACACGTTTTGATCTGGTGGCCGTCAATGCCAAGGCGGGCGACGACCTCGTGACGATCCACGATCGAGGGCTCCCCCTGATCTCCGTTTGGATCGATGGGGGTGAAGGGAACGATACGCTTCTTGGCAGTTCAGCCAACGACACGATCATCGGCGGAGCTGGGAACGATGTGATTGAAGGCCGTGGCCTTGCAGACGTCATCGACGGTGGACCCGGGTGGAACGTGATCAACGGAGTTCCCGCCGCGCTGCCTGCGTCTGGCGATCCCTTCGATTCGAACTTCAGTTCCCACCAGGGTTACGGACATGCCTCTCAGTTTCCCCTTTCGGACTCGTCGCCCTCGTCGATTGCGCTTACACTTGATGAGTGGGCGATCGTTTCAATGACCAATCAGGCCAGAGCCCAGGTTGGGTTACCATCGTTGATGGTCAGCGAGTCGCTCCAGCAGGCCAGTCGAATACAGGCGGAAAGCATGGCACGATTGAACCGAATCGCCCATGTCCTGCCTGAGTCCGAGACACCCACTTTGGCCGATCGGGCTCGAGTGGTCGGTTATGTCTTCTCAGCCCTCGCGGAAAATCTCGCCTTCAACTATCTCTCAGCGTCTGACGCCGTGGAAGGTTGGCTCGGCTCGGACGGTCATCGACGAAACTTGCTCTCATCGGAATACACAGAGATCGGTGTTGCGATTGCTCGAAACGCGATGGGGCAACCCTACTACGTGCAGGTCTTCGGTCGACCGGCGGCGTGACACACGCGCCCAATCCCCACTCGAACTCAGTCAGTTGCCGCCGAGACGTCGATTCCTCCGTGACCCGGATCGTAGAGCACTTCTCTAGGCTCCACACCCTGCCTATCATGGAAGGATGAACACCACGACGACACCAAACCCGATCCTGATCGGTTGTTGTGGATGGAGCTATCCCGACTGGGAAGGAGTCTTCTATCCTCACGGCCTCCACTCCAATGAAGCGCTTACTTACTACGCCGATCGATTTCCGATTGTTGAGGTCGATTCCACTTTCTACCGACCTCCCACACCAGGTCTGATCCGCTCCTGGGATGATCGCACTCCCAAAGACTTTCGGTTTGCCTTGAAGGTCCCTCGCTCAATCACCCACGAAAAGCTCCTGAAAGACTGCGAGGAAGAGGTCGAGGTCTTTGTTTCTGCCGCCATCGGATTGGGTGAAAAGTTAAGTTGCGTCTTGCTGCAAATGGGTTATTTCAATCGCTCGGCCTTTGGAACCCAATCGGAATTCTTACAAGTGCTCGATCGATTTCTCGCCCGATGGCCTTCAGGGCAAGTTCCTGTGGCGGTTGAGGTGCGCAACGCTCGATGGATCAACAGCGATCTGGCCAGCGTGCTTGCCACTCACGGTGCGGTCTTAACGCTTACTGAGCAGTCCTGGATGCCAACCCCGCGTGAGGTGGCAGATCAACTCGATCCATTGACCGGCCCCTTCGCTTTTATTCGCCTTTTGGGCGATCGGCAGGGGATCGAACGAATGACTACGACCTGGGACCGGATCGTTCTGGATCGCTCGGCGGAACTGGCCGAGACGGCGAACGTGATCCAGAGCTTGAGCCAGCACGCTCCCGTCTTCGTCTTTGCAAACAACCACTACGCGGGTCATTCTCCAGAGACAGTTCGACAGCTTCGACGCTTTCTGGAACTTCCTGAGCCCTCACCTCCCGACCGGCCGAAATGGACCCTCTTTGATTGAGGTGATCGGTCATCGAACACGAAATCCTGGATCGAGCACGAGAACGATCCGGTTTTCCACACCAATCGTCGATCGCCTCATGATTTCAGTCGTTCGAGACACCCGAACAACCCGAGAGGCGGTTTGTTGAGCAATGACTGCCCCTGCTTCAGATGCCCGATCGGATCTATCAAGCCCAGACTGGCCCGCGCGCAAGCGCGATTGGCAACGCCGGCTTCCTCGACTCCGGCTTGAGGCGGAACCGATCGAGGAACAAATCGATCGCTACCGACGAGCTACGATTGCGCTCTCCGTCGTCACCATGATGGTCGCAGGAATGGTCCTGGTTTTGTTCACTGTGTTCGGAGCCCCCTGGTTCGGATTGCTCGTGAGCCTGGTCCCTGCGGGAACAGTGATCAGTGCGGCCTGGCGATCACACCAGCAACTCCGATCCGGAGCCAGGAAGTATCTCCTTGATCGAGAAGCGAGCCAGGTCAACGCCAATGAGGGCCCTCAATGAACGGGCTCGAACGTGATCGACAGGCTGAATGTTGGTAACGGATTTCACAATCGGTACCAAATCCGAAGAAGACGGTTCAGAACGATTCGAAGGTCTTCTTTCTGTCGTTTCTAAACTCTCCCTGGTCAATCCGGAATCCGATGACGATAACTCTTGAGAATCCCACCCGGTTCAGAGTGTGACACTCACGTCTCAGGCCGTTCAACGACCATTCGGTCCTGGATTGAATCTCCCATGACTCGACGATTCGGGGATGGCTGCCCATCTTCGATTTCAATCGTTACGTAATGGGGAGAGGGAGGGGGGGAAACCCTCGTGACTGATGGTTCCGCATTTTCATACCAACCATCGTATGTTTGGGGTACTCGATTCCGACCTCGTTGGGCTACCGCCAGCCTTCGCAGCGAGGGTGTTTTTGCATCGCCGAGGCTGGACAACGCATCAAGCGTCCATCGGCTCCGGTCGATCGTTCGTGGCGATTGCTGAGCGCGGAGCCGATCGTATTCGCTGCGAAGCTGATGAATCCTCAGCAGCCTGGTGGCAGGTGCTTAGAACGGCAGAGCCCGAACAGACAGGCCGACTCACGCGCTGAATCGATGATCGTTTTCAGGTAAACAGGATGCGAAGGGCATCAATATCCGGTCGTCGACCCCTGTTTCAAATCACCTGACACAATCGGTTCTAGCCCAAGTCGTTGTCGACAATCGTCGAGAATCTCGGCAGTCCGACTGGCACCTACTCGAGTTACGCCAATCGACCTGACATCAAGGAGGGTGTCGAGATCACGCACTCCGCCGGCAGCCTTGACCTGGACATGAGCCGGCGAATGTGCCCGCATAAGTTGCAAATCCTCACGGGTTGCGCCTCCAGTACCATATCCGGTTGAGGTTTTGACCCAGTCGACGTCGAGCGAACCACAAATTTCACAGAGACGAATCTTGTGGTCATCGGTCAGGTAGCAATTTTCGAAGATAACCTTGACCTTACGCCCTTCTGCGTGAGCGACGTCAATAACTGCACGAATGTCCTCTCGGACGTCATCCCATGCGTTGCTCAAGACCTTGGAAATGTTCACCACCATATCCAGTTCCTGGCATCCATCCGCGATGGCTCGAATGGCTTCTGCCTGCTTGATGGCGGTGGTATGACCTCCGTGGGGAAATCCGATGGTGGTGCTTGGCTGAACAGTACTTCCTGAAAGCAGTTCGGTACATCGGGCCATGGCGTAGGGCATGATGCAGACGCTTGCCACATCGTAGGCCACCGCCAGACGACATCCTCGCTCAAGGTCGGTGAGGGTTAGCGTGGGATTGAGCAACGAGTGATCAATCATCTTGGAGATGTCGCCGTAAGACGCATCCATCGCGGGGTTCCTGGAACGGGCCGATGGGACATGCGAAGTCAGGTCAATGTCGGAACTTGGCCCTCGTCTCGTTGGTTCGGCCCGACAACTCAGTATGAAAGATGTGGAACTTCTCCACCGGGTTCCTTGGTGGAGTTTCACTTCCGAGTCGGGAAGAGCAAATACGAGGGATGATCGCTTCGATTGGTGCGAGTTGCATCGAATTACTATCTTACAAAAAAAGCCTCGGGTTGACCCGAGGCTTTGCGTTTCAAGCGAGGATGACGGGGCTCGAACCCGCAACCTCCGGCGTGACAGGCCGGTGCTCTAACCAATTGAGCTACATCCCCTCAACCGGACGAGCATTATGCTACCGGAAGACCCGAAGGCCGTCAAGTGTCAGGTCCCTTGTCCAGGAAGACCGGACAAGAGTAAGGTGATTCATCAGTTGAGGATCGAACGCTCGCGCTCCAACACAAAGCTCGGAATTCGGTCGGGTTCGTAGGTGGGTGAGGAGAGTTGTCGTGCAGATTCGTAAGGCGGTGATTACAGCAGCTGGGCGAGGGGCCAGGCAATATCCTGCATCCGACACCGTTCAGAAAGCGATGCTGCCCCTGGTTGATCGAGATGGTCTGACCAAGCCGCTCCTACAAATCATCGCTGAGGAGGCGCTCGACAGTGGTATTGAGGAAATCTGCGTCGTTTCAGCTCCCGGCGACGAAGCACGTTACCGATCGCAATTTCACTCCATTACTGAGCATCTTCGCTCAGCGTTTCGGGGGGTTCCTTGGGCCGAAGAACAGATTCGAAAGGTCGGAGAACTCGATTCCCGGATCCGGTTTGTTGAGCAACATGAGCCCGAAGGATATGGCCATGCGGTCTGGTGCGCCCGAACGTTTATCGGCGACCATCCCTTCCTCTTACTCTTGGGCGACCATCTTTACATTTCCCGAGAAAGTCGTCGGTGTGCCCGCCAGTTGATCGAGCTTGCGTCGTCTGAGTCGTGTGCGGTTTCTGCAGTCCAGGCAACTCGTGAGCACTTGATCCATCAGTATGGCACCCTGACCGGCCGACGCTTACATGACCGAACCGATGCCTACCAGATTGACGAGATTGTGGAAAAGCCCAACCCTACCCTTGCCGAGCTTCGTCTCCAGGTACCAGGGCTTCGGGCTGGCCATTACCTTTGTTTCTTCGGAATGCACGTGCTGACGCCGACCATACTCGAACTCCTCGACGACCTCGTGCATCGGGACGAACGTGATGGGGATCAGATTCAGCTGACCTCAGCCTTGAATAGCCTGGCTAATCGCGAAAAATATCTGGCTCTCGAAACGCTGGGTTCCAGACACAACCTTGGGATGAAGTTCGGGTATGTCGAGGCTCAGATCGCACTGGCGTTGAGCGGGGCCGACCGGGATCGCTTGCTGACGATGCTCGTCGAATCGGTTGCCCGAGAGCAGACAACCGATCTTCGATCCTCGTAAATCGAATTCGTTCAGGCGATGATTTCGCCTGTTTCTGCGCGTGGAATTCTCAACTGTCTGATTCCTCGAAGATCATCGAGGATTCACGATTTTCATGCATTCTTTCTTTTTGATTGACGAACCGGACCTTCTCTCATGGCTGACGCGAAATCCTTGATCGAGACAATCACCTCGACCGATCCGGAGCTTCGCGATCGTTCACTCCAGTCCCTGATCACGGGGGATTCGACCGTTCAGATCCTCTCCCATTGCGAGGAACTGGAACGCTTCCGCAGGCGATCGACAAATCTCTACGAACGGGTCCGAGCGTCCTTGTTCCTGCATACCCTCTACCGTTACATATTGCAGGAGGCATCTGACCTTCCCTCGACCGGTTGGATTCCGGTGGAGGGCGTCGACGACTTGATGCAGCGCCGCTTCGAGCAAGCGATTTCGTCGTTTCGGTCCGCGATGCATCGAGACGGTCCCAACGGGACCATCGCGAGCGCCCTGGCCAGGGCTTACGAAGAGATTGCCCTGCAAACCCTTGCCGATCAGGTCCGACGTTCCGTGAGGAGCTGCCAAGGAAATCGCTGGATGTTTCGCGTCGGCTCTGCCCATGAACACCCGCTCCGCCTTCATTCGAGATTGCTCGATCGTGAAGGAGACGAACAGCTCTTCCCAATCCTGGTTGAGCGAACCCCGGTTCGGCTCGATCTTTCACATAGCGGCTGGTCCGATATTTTCTTCCTTGGCATGGATTTTCCCGAGGGAGCGAGGGTTCTCAACATTTCGGTTGATCTCGGGGTCTTTGGCCGCGACGCCCAGCCAAGGCCACCGATCGAAACCTACTGTCGAGTAATTTCCGAGCCGATCCTCAGAATCTCCAGCCTTGACCTGAACGACACCAAGGATGTTGGTTCCCTGGAAGAACTGTTCAATTTCGGCAACGACTATCTCGGCCTGGTCAAGGCAGGAATCATCGCGTCGGGATTGGTGCCCCCTTCGCTTGAAGGCTCCTCGACCACGCTGAAGCACGTTCTCGATCGGGTAATCCGTCCCGGTTACGGCCTTGAGGTGGTCAGTAAGGTCAATGATATTCCCAAAGGTTCTCGTCTCGCGGTCTCTACGAACCTGCTCGCGTCGCTCATCTCCCTCCTGATGCGTGCGACCTGCCAGACGAGAGGACTCACCGGCCCCCTTCTCCCCGAAGAAGCACCTGTGGTCGTCGCCCGAGCGATTCTCGGCGAATGGCTCGGCGGTTCTGGAGGAGGGTGGCAGGATTCCGGTGGGATCTTCCCCGGAATCAAGCTCATCGAGGGTGTGCCGGCCAGTGAGGACGATCCCGAATTTGGCATCAGCCGTGGACGATTACTCCCGAAACACACCTTGCTTGACCAGGCAGGAGAAGGCTCGACTTTCCATAACGCTCTGGCAAACAGTCTGGTGCTTGTTCATGGCGGAATGGCTCAAAATGTGGGGCCAATCCTGAACATGGTCACCGAAAAATACCTCCTCCGCGCCCAGGAGGAATGGGAGGCTCGTCGAGAAGCCCTAAGGATTTTTGAGGGCATTGTCGCCGCCGTCCAGTCCGCGGATGTCCGGACCCTGGGTCAACTGACAACCCAGAACTGGGACGGGCCCCTCAAGCGAATGATACCCTGGGTCACCAACCGGTTTACCGAGTCGATCATCGCCGAAGTGAAAGCACATCTGGGAGACGACTTCTGGGGATTCCTGATGCTCGGCGGCATGTCTGGCGGCGGAATGGCCTTTTTCGTCGCTCCTCATCGCCGCGATGCCTTTCGCTCCGAGGCTCTGGCAATATTGAAGCGGGTCAAAGAGCGACTCCACGACGCACTGCCATTTGCGATGGAACCCGTCGTGTACGACTTCGCCATCAATCCCCTCGGCACGGTCGCCGACGTCATGCAAGGCAATTCGGCTCTCATGCCCCCGCGGTACTATTCGTTGCAGATTCCCCGGATGATCACTCAGGGACATACCGAAGTAAATCCCCAACGCCGGGTCGATATCGACCAGTTCGCGTCTCGGAGTGCCGACACCTCCGAACTGCTTCGCCTGTTCCGAGCGACAGTCAATACCCTCTTTCCTGTCTCGCGATCTGCGCTCGACCCGACCTCCGAAGATTGGAACGCCGAGGCCGATCGCATCCGTCGAGAGAACGGATTCGACCCCGTTCAGCACGAACAACTTCGCGAGGATCTTCAGCGGGGCCGTATCGGTCTGGCTCGCAATCGTTTACCAGTCGATACCGAGATCCGTGATGTTCACGATGACGATCTGATCGACGCCCGAGTCCTGAACGACGATCGAACTCAGTCGTCCGTGGAATCGAGGCTCGGTGAGATTGCCGTGGTGAGTCTCGCCGCTGGGGTTGGTAGTCGATGGACGACCGGGGCAGGTGTGGTGAAGGCCGTAAATCCATTCGTCATGCTCGACGGCCTCCATCGAAGCTTTCTGGAAATCCATCTCGCGAAATCCCGGCAGGCGATGGAGCGATACGGAGTCACCATCCCTCACGTCGTGACAACCAGTTACCTGACCCACTCCGCCATCGAGCACCACCTTGAGTTGACTCGGAACTACGGTCACCACGGTCCAGTCTTCCTCTCTCGCGGTCAGTCCATCGGCCAGCGATTAATTCCCATGACGCGTGACCTGACATTCCTCTGGGAAGAGCAAGCCCACGAAACCCTCGACGAGAACAAGCAGAAAGTTCGCGAGGCTGGCCGACGCGCAATCCTCGGATGGGCTCAGTCTCAAGGGGAAGGGGCGGATTACGTTGATAATGTTCCGCTTCAGCGATTCAATCCCCCAGGCCACTTCTACGAGGTTCCGAATCTTTTGCGCAACGGAATCCTCGCGCGGTTACTCAAACAGTTCCCTGGTCTTCAGTGGTTGCTCGTTCATAACATCGATACGTTGGGTGCTGACCTCGATCCGAGGATCTTCGCCAAGGTTCGTGAGTCGGGAGCAACCCTAGCCTTCGAGGTCATTGCACGTCGACTCGACGATCGCGGCGGTGGCCTCGCCCGAGTCAACGGCCGGCTTCGTCTCCTTGAAGGGCTCGCCCAACCCCGCGAAGAGGTCGAATTCCTGCTTCGGTACTATAATTCCATGACCACCTGGGTTCACATCGACGGGCTGCTCTCCGCCTTCGAGCTGACGCGAGAGGACCTTAGCGGAAACCCGGATCGCGTCGCTTCAGCAATTCGATCTATGGCCGCTCGGGTTCCGACTTACGTGACAATTAAGGACGTCAAGCGACGATGGGGGCATGCGCAGGAGGACGTTTTTCCGGTTGTCCAGTTTGAAAAGCTCTGGGGAGACTTAACCGCACTTCCAGATCTCGACTGCACGTTTCTTGCCGTTGATCGTCCTCGCGGTCAGCAACTCAAGGACCCTGCCCAGCTCGACGGATGGGCCAATGATGGCAGTCTGGACTACGTTCGGGGTCTGTGTTCGTTCGATCGCTAAGGTGGTTCACGACGTTTGTCGTCTAATCGATTTACCGGAGGCTTTGCAACCATTCAGAAGTCGACATTCCAACTGCGGAACGGTCACTCGCTTTCCACATATTGATTCTGTTGCGATTTCGATTTGGAACCCGAAGTTTCGGGGCACCCTAGATGAAGCCGTGTGGCCAACTTCGACTCAGCCTTGGTCAACTGCTCACCGTTCCATTCTTTGTGGCGGCGGCCATGGCGTGCATTGTACCTGCCGTTCGCTCGAACGCAGTTGCTTACTACGGGCTCGTCCCGCTGCTCTTCTTCGAAGCCATTCTCATTCCAATTGTCTTGGCTCTGGTTGCTCAGTTCATGCTGGCTCGGAATACAGGGCGCGACCGGCTCGTCGCAGGCTTGCTCTGGCTATCCGCTTTGGTCGGTCGCGTTGCGATTCTCCTCATCCTTGCAGTCACGGTTTGGGATCTGGGCATCAGTGTCTTGACTGGACGAGGTCTCCCGCTTGATCTCCTGGCATTTCTGCTCGTTCTTCTCGGTGGATTGATCGCACTGAATGAGGTGGCTCTTGTTCTCCGACGCAAGGTGAATATGGTCCGTTGCCCGCACTGTGGATCCCCGTCAAACGCTCCCGCTCAGTGTGAGAACTCACACCAGAATCGTTTTGATCCCGTTTGCCCGACTTGCGGTGCGAGGATCCCCGAGAGCCACGATGAACCTCCTCCTCGCGACGGGACATCTCGTCCACTTGAGTCCCGATGTATGACTCTTCTCGCCCACCCACGGGGGTCGTGAGCGATTGGCGGCCGCTTTTGAGCTGGTCTGGCTTCGAGTGCGCCCAAGGCTTATCTGGAACGTCTTGAGACGGCGAAGCCTTGCTCGTCCTGAAACCGTCCCCCTGGCTCGTGACTCGTTCCATGCGTTTTGCTACTGATGTCTACCGAGGATTGAACCGGCACATGCCCACTTATTGTGTAACCTGCGAGCGACGGCAGTCAGTCGTTGCTCCTCGCGCTGAAGAACATCCCATTGTGCCTTGACATCACCTCAATTGAGATCGCG
>NZ_JABBYO010000029.1 GCF_012958305.1 Tautonia rosea
GCCGCTTGGTCTTCAGACTGTCCTTGGAGGATGACTCCTGCTTCAAGAGGCTGATCGCCAACCGCCGCAACACGCCCAGGTTTGCGCCGCTGTTGCCCGCATGGTGACGACTCTCATCCTCATGGAACACCACATCCAGGACCCAGTGTAGCGAGTTCTCGATCCCCCAGGCCCCTGATCGCATCCAGGTACTCCTGGGCCGTCCCCGCGAAGCTCCCGATGAAATAGCGGCACTCGATGCCCTCGGCCACCCGGACCGTCAGCACCATGCAGATCGCCGTCAGCCCCTTCCACAGGCCTGCATCACGCAACCCCTCGGGGCGGGCGATCACGTGGCATTCCCGCATCTCCTGACGACCTCGGTTGCACTCCTCGGTCCGCGACACGCTCCAGGCCAGGCCCGCGAAATCCGTCTCCAACGCCTCGGTGAAGCAACCGTCGATGTCCTCGTACAGATGGGGATGGTTCTCCTTGACGGCCAGGATGTAGTCCCCGCCGCCGGTGACGATCTGCGCGGCGATCTCCTTCTGGCAGCCCATCGCATCGATGGTGACCAACGCCCCGTTGAGGTCGAGCACCTCCAGCAACTTCGGGATCGCCGTGATCTCGTTGGACTTCTCGTCCACGACGACCTGGCCGAGGGTCACGTGGTTGGCCCCGGCCCAGGCGCTGACCAGGTGCAGCGGCGTCAGGGCCGCCCCCTGCCGCCCCCTGCGCCGTGCCGTCTTGCCGTCGATCGGGATGGCCCGTCGGGTCCCCACGCCTGCGTCGGCCAACGCGGCGACCCAGTCGGCAAAGCTCCGCTGGAAGGCCGCGGGATCGAGCAGGCAGAAGACGCGTCGGAAGGTGTCGTGCGAGGGAATGCCGCTGGTCAGGCGGAAATGCCTGGCCAGCCAATCCCGCTTGGCGTGGCCATAGCGCTCGACGGCCGGCCAGGACTCGGCGCCGGAGATCACCGCACAGAGTGCGATGCCGATGATGTCCAGCAGTTCGTGCCGCCGCGTGCGTTCGACGCGTGGGTCATCCAACTCGGCGAAGTGATGAGCCAGGGAGACGGGAGTTGTGGGAGTTGCCATGAGCGGCATCCAGAGGGATCGGTTCATCGTGGAAAACGACGGAACCCACGATACGAACTGGAACGGGGTGAGGACCATCACGCCTACTCCGCACGACCACAACTCAACCCCCCCACATCACCTATCCTGATGCGTGGACCCTGGACTCCCTTCCACGTCCCGGCCGGGTTCAAGGCGAGGCTGACCACACGATGCTGATCCTTCGTTTGGAGGAGCGGGGCCGGGGAGCGTTCCCAGGTCTCCTCCGGGGCAGGTTGCTATCGCTCGAACCGTCATTCAATCCGTTCGGGCAGCAAGCGACATTCGCTCGCGAATCGGTTGTGCCTCCAATCGGGTTGGAGGCACAACCTTGATCAACCGGTTCGTCGATCCGTTTCCGCAAGACCTGCGAGCGCCAGGTCGAGCACCTCAAGCCGATTGGCACGTTGAGCTGCAGTCGTGAATCGCCCCACGTCCGTACCCGAGGCGAGGAGCCGGGTCGGCAAGGGGGCGAGGACCGGGACGACAGAGGAGGCCACCACGGTCATGCTCGACGGGCCGAATGTCTCCTCCCGGATCGCACCGCCAGACGATGGGCGGATTTGCCATCGCGAGCTGGCCCGGTCGAAGACGGTGAGGTCGGCGAGGCCGTCGCCGTCGTAGTCGCCCGGGGCGGCGAGTTCACCGGCGCTGCCGAGAACGATCGCCTGAGCCGGACGACTGATGAACCACTCGGCCGCACCGAAGACCAGGTCGCTCTGGGGGCGATAGGTCGCGATGTCGGCCAGACAGTCACCGTCGTAGTCCAGGGGTACGGCAAGGTCCGCACCGCCAGGGGCACCGAAGGCGACTCGGTAGCCGGCCATCGGTTTGCTCGACGGACGGATGAACCACTCGGCCGCACCGGGGGTCAGGTCGCTGGAGGGGCGGAAGGTGGCGATGTCCGCCTCGCCGTCCCCGTCGTAATCGGCCGGTGCCGGCAGATCGGCGAAGTTGGGCGCGCCGAACTCAATACGGGTTGCCCCGGCGGTCGATTGGAGCAGGAACCACTGCGCGCCGATCCCGTCCCCTTCAGGATCAAAGTTGGCCAGGTCAAGGGCCGTGGCGGTGGGGCGGAAGGTGGCGATGTCGGTTATCCCGTCGCCGTCGTAATCGGCCGGCGCGGGAAGGTCGATGCCGCTGGGGGCGCCGAAGAGGACCTCGCGGGTCTGATTGGTGGAGGACTGAAGAATCGACCAGCCGGCAGCGTCAGGACTGCCGTCGCCGTTCAGATCGACGTTGGGCCGGAAGACAGCCGGGTCGGCGATCCGGTCGCCGTCGAAATCACCGACGACCGGGATGTCCCCCTCGCCTCCGAGCATCACCACGCGGCTGCCGCCGGTGGAGAGCAAAATATCGAACCGGCCTCTGCCGGCCACGGGGTCGTAGGAGTAGAGGGCCAGGTCCTCCGCGCCGTCGCCGTCGTAATCAGCCCCAATCCGGCTGCACAGCACAGTGACATCCACCGAGGCCGAGTCGTTGGTCGGATCGGTGTCCTGCTCGGTGCCTGACACGACAACCGTATTGGTCGTCGATCCGGCGGCCGTCGGGCGAACGAGGAGGGTGATGGTCGTCGAGTCGCCGGAGGCCATCGAGCCCAGGTTGATGCTGACAACCCCGCCAGATTCCGACGCCGAACCCTCGGATGCAGAAACGAAGACCATCCCAGGCGGGAGCATGTCCTGGAGGAGAATGTTAGTCGCATCACTCGGACCCGCATTTGAAACGATGACGGTATAAGTCAACGATTCCCCTACGCGGATCGGGCCGGCGGCGGCGGACTTGGTCACCGACAGGTCGACGGCGGGGGTGATCGAGGACGTGTCGGTGGCCGAGTTATTGGAAGGATCGGTCTCGGTCTCGTCGAGCGCCGCACTGACCGTCGCCGTGTTCGAGAGCGTCCCTCGAGCCGAGGCAGCAAGGAGGCCCGTGACGGTGAAGGTCAGGGTGCCGCCCGGGTTAAGGAGGAATAGCTCGTCGATGTGGCCGGTTCCGCTCCCGGGGCTGGTCACACGGGCGGCACCGGTCCCGCCCGAGATCACCGTATAGCCCGGGTTCTGCAAATCGGCCGGGAGCAGGTCGACGAGCCTCCCATTGACGGTGGAACTGGGCCCCGTGTTGGAAACAACGATGGTGTAGGAAACCATCGTGCCGGGCACCGCCGAGACCTGGCCGTCGGTCTTCGTCACAGCCAGCTCGACCTGCGGCGTCAGGTCGACCGAGTCGGTCGCAGAGTTGTTGCCGAGGTCAGGGTCGGTCACCGAGGTGTCGGCGATGGCCGTCACCGTGTTGGCCAGGCTGCCTCGGGCGGCCGGATTCACGGTCCCCACAGCGATGTAGGTAACCGTCGCGCCGGACGGCAGGTCTATCAGCTCGTCGATCAGCCCAGTCCCGGAGGCGGGACCGCTGGCGCCTCCGGTATAGATCGCTGTCCAGGTGATGCCCCCCAGGTCAACCGGGAGGCGATCGACGATGCGGGTGTCCGGCGCGTTGCTCGGCCCGGTGTTGGACACGGTGATCGTGTAGCTCAGACCATCGACAACTCCCGGCACGACCGTCGCCTGGTTGTGGGTGTTGGTGACGATCAGTTCCGCCTGCGGGGTCAGCGTTGTCAAGTCGTCAGCGCGGTTGTTCGACAGGTCGGGGTCAGGGACCTCGCCCGCGCCCACCGATCGCAGTGAGGCGGACAGTTCCAGCACCCCGGTGGCGGACGGTGCGATTGTGCCGACGACCGTGTAGGTGAGCGTGCTTCCCACGGGCAGGTCGACGGTCGAAAGCAACGCACCGCTGCCGTTGGGCGTACCGGTGGCCCCGCCGGTCATGCTGGTCAGCAACCAGGTCACGCCGGTAAAGCTGATGGGGAAGGGCATGACCAGGCTGGCGCCGGTCACGTCGCTGGGGCCGGTATTGGTCAGGGAGACTGTATAGGTGTTCTGTTCGCCTGGGACGGCAGTCGTCTTGCCATCAGTGATCTGCACGGCCAGGTCGCCGATCCGGATCGCCGGGACAGTAACGGTGTCGAGATTGTTCGACGCGTTCAGCTCGGTAAAGCCCAAGCCGGGTTGGATGAGGGCCGAGTTGGAGATGCCGGTAGCGTCGTTGGCAAGCGTCCCGGTGGCGGTATAGGTCACGCTCCCCCCCGGGGGGACGGTGACCAACTCGTCAATGTCGCCCGAACCGGAGGCGTTGGCAACCGAGGCTCCGCCGGCCACGACGGCCGTCCAGGTCATACCGCTCAGTTCGGTGGGGAAGATGTCCTGGAATCGGGCGTCGGTAGCGGTGCTCGGGCCGAAGTTGACAACCTGCATGACGTAGGTGACCGTCGAGCCGGCCACGGGCGGCGCGGGGATCGACTTCAAGACCGCCAGGTCGACGTGTGGGTCGACGGTGCCCGCGACGATCAGGTCGTTGTTCGACGCCACCGGATCGGTCACGCCGGTCGCGGCGGCCACGTTGCCGGTGATCGTCACCGGCGAGGTCGCCCCCGGGTCTACGTCGGCACCGACAGTGTAGGTCACGCTCGCTCCGGCGGGCAGGTCGATCGACTCCATGATGTTCCCGGACCCGCTGGTCGTCCCCATGCCCCCGCCGCTGAACACGGCCGTCCAGTTCGCGTTCAGGAAGTCCGAGGGGATCGCATGATTCACGGTCGAGCCGGGAGCGTTACTCGGCCCGGTGTTGCTGACGGTGAACTGGTAGAGCACCGGGTCGCCGGGGGTAACGACCAGCGAGGTGGCCGAGGTCGTTATCTCCAGGTCCGCAACAGCCTGGATCGTCGAGGTTTCGGTGGCCGAGTTGTTGGAGAGGTCCGGGTCGGTCGTGCCCATCGGGGCGGCGACGGTGGCCGTGTTGCTCAGGGTGCCCGTGGCCGAGGGGTCGAGCGTCCCGCTGACGAGGTAGTAGATGGCGCCGCCGCCGGGGATCGTGACCGTGTCCGACAGCGTCTGCCCGCCGAGCGGGCCGGTCGTCAGGGCCCAGCTAGCCCCGGCCGAGCCGATGATGCCTTTGATTGTCAGCCCGGAGAGGTCCGTCGGGAAGGTATCGGTCACCGTCGCCCCGGTGATGTCGGCTGGGCCGTCGTTGAGCAGGGCAATCGTGTAGGTAACGGCGGTGCCGGCGGTCACCACGGTCAGGTGGTCCGTCTGGGTGATCCGGAGGTCGCTGACCCGGGTGATGGTATTGGAGTCGGTGTCGCTGTTGTTCGAGGGGTTGGGGTCGACCACGCCGGCGGGGAGCGCGACGCTCGCGGTATTGACGAGGGTGCTACCCACGACGGCCGTCTGGCTGACCGTTCCCGTGACGGTGTAGGTGACGCTCCCCCCGCTGGGGAGGTTGACCGCCTGGTTGATGTTGCCGGTCCCCGAGGTCGTGCCGGTGGCCCCGCCTCCGAAGGCGGCTATCCACGAGACGTTCCCCAGATCGGCGGGAAAGGTGTCGGTGACCCGGGCCCCGGTGACGTTGCTCGGCCCGGGGTTGGCGACGATGACGGTGTAGGTCAGTGTCTCGCCGACCGAGGCCGTCGTCTGGCCGTCAGTCTTGGTGACCAGGAGGTCTGCGCTGGGGACGATCGTGGTGGAGTCGGTAGCGGAGTTGTTCGACGTGTCCGGGTCTCGGGAAGTGCTGGTGGTCAGGAAGTTCGTGCTGCCCCTGCTCTCCACCGTGCCGGCCGCACCGGTGGCCACCGTGCCGGTAACGGTGTAGGTGATCAGGCCCCCGCTGGGGATGAGAGGAATCTCCTGGACGATGTTGCCGGAACCGCTCGCGGCCGGTAAGGAGATCCCGGCCGTCGCGACTGCGGTCCAGGTCACTCCGGTTAAGGATGGGGAGAAGTCACCGCCCACGAGGACCCGATCTGCCGGGCTGGGTCCGGCATTATTGACGATCATCGTATAGGAAACCTGGGCGCCGTTGGTGGTCTCCGTCTGGCCGTCCGTGATGCTGAGCTGGAGGTCGGCTTCGGGGGGGCGGACCGTCAGGCTGTAGAAGATGACGTCCGAGGCTCCCGTCGGGTTCCGGATCTCGACGGCGAAGGTGGAGGCCCCCGCGATGGTGGGCGTGCCGGTGAGCAGCCCGGTCAGCGGGTCCAGCGTCAGGCCGGCAGGCAACGTGCCGCTGGTAACCATGAAGCTGTTGGCCATCGGCACGTTGGTCGAGGAGAGCTGCTGGCTGTAGGGCGTATCCACCACCACGCTGGGCAGGGTCGCCGAGGTCGTAAAGCTATTCGCCTTGATGAACACCGAGGAGTCCATCGAGGTGTCGCCCTTGTCAGCAATGACGAACTTGAAGCGGTAGTCGTGCCCCGGGGTGAGAGTAGCACCGGCCGTCAGGACGGTCGTCATGCCGTCGTACTGGGTGTCGATCGTATTGCTGGCCGAACCGAAATTATTCGATCGATAGAAGCTGGTGTTCTGGTTCTGGTTGACGGTGCCGATCGAGACGGGAGTCGTACCGCCCGGCAGCAGGGCGACATTTCTGAAGCCGCCCCCAGCGGTCAGGTCCTGCAGGAGGAATGCAAATGCGTCCGCGTAGTTGATGTATTCCTCGTACTCCTCCGAGGCGACGACGTATTCCACCTGGAGCCGGCTACCCACGGCAGTGAACTCGAACTGGAGGCTGGAGGCGTCCTGATACGTGTTTGGGATCGCCGCGGCCAGGTCGGCATCTCCAGCCGTACCGAACGGAGTCGATATTCCCGCGGAGCTGTTCGGGCCCTCGGCCTTCTTCGCGGCGCCGGAGCTGAGGATGATCCCCGAGGCGATGCCGACGTTGTTCGCCGCGTCGGTCCCGCCCGAGAACGTCCCGGTGGAGGGGCCTGTCGAAGTGGAGCCCAGGGTCCCGTTGCTGACCAGCACCACGTTCCTCGCCGTGACGTCGGCGCCAAGGATCGTCTGGATCAGGGTGTTGGCGTCCTGCGTCGGCGTGACCGTCAAGGACAGGATGACGCGCTCTTCGAGCCGTTCGATAGCCGATCGGAACCGATGACGAGCCGGTGCGGATGGCTTGCGGGGTCGAAATCGAGGGGTGCAATTTGACATCGGAACTGCCTCGCGGAGGACGTGATTCGGAAGCGGATCGATCGGTGCAATCTGAAAGGCGGGTTGTCTCAGCAACGAGGAACTGGATTCGTAGTCGTTTCGCGTGATAATCTCCGAACACAACCAATGCGATCTGAACAATGAGGAGCGAGCCACGCAGACCGGATCTGAAGTGTCGCTGAGAGGCTACGTATTCTTTGAGATAAGTTAAGCGGCTCAGTTCGGCTGATGTGCAAGTTAAACGTCATTATGTCGCCTTGTTGAGGGACTTGGCAACTGGAAAGATGAGGTGTTTCGGGAAAATGGCGAAGGGGTTCAAGTGGTGCCACGTTCCTCTGTTCGAGCCGGAACGCACCGAGGGGTGATTGATGAATGGCTCTTTGATCCCAAACGCCTCCAGGATTGCGGCCGTGATCGCGGCCCTGGTGGGAATCGTGCTGATTGCCCAGGTCGTGGCGTTGTCTGGCTTTGCCCAGGCGCAACGGGCCGAAGCCGTCACTGAGGGGGAAGCGCGGGTGGAATTGATCCAGCTCGGCCTTGAGCTGGTCATGAACGTGGTCGTGGGCCGCGCGACCGAGGTCGCCGAAGAGCTGGCTCGGGGGTCGATCGACCGCGAGGTGCTGCTCGATCGCATTCGGGAGGTCAGCGAGTCGGAGCCGTACTTGCTGGGGATGACCGTCGCCTTCAAGCCCTCCGAGGCGACCGGTGGACGGCTCGACGCCCCGTTCTACGATCGGCCGCTCGGCCGCTTCCTCCAGATCGAGGACATCTACGACTACACCAGCCCCGATACGAAGGAGGCCGCCCGCTGGTACCGTGAGCCTCTGGAGCGCGGCGAGGCGATGTGGGTCTCGGGCTTCGGCGAGGCTGCCGATGAGCCCTACGTCGGCTACAGCATCCCCGTCTACTCGGAGGGGGACGACGATCGTGTAAAAGGGCGTCCGATCGGCGTCGTGAACCTGGCCGTCTCGTTGCACGAGCTCAACGACCTGTTTAACCGGCGATACGTCGGTCGAAGGGGAGGCGGCGCACTGATCGACGAGCGGGGCCGACTCTTGGCCTTTCCGGTCTTCGACCATGTCCGCGAGGGAAAGCCCTACGCCGAAGTCGTGGCCGAGTCGGGCAGCCGTGATCTGGTGGTCGTGCAGCGGCTGATGCAGGGCGGGGGCTCGGGGGTCAGGCGATGCCGCGACAGCTCGGTCCTCCCGGGACGGCAGCCAGGGTGGGTCTTCTACCGGCCCGTGCCCGGGACCGGCTGGTCGATGGCCGTCGCGATGTTCGAGGCCGACCTCATCGACGGTCGAGACCAGTGGCGACGGCGTTCCATCGGGGTGCTGCTCAATGTCGTCCTGCTCATGGGACTGGGTCTGGCCTGGTCGCTGACGTCGGGCCGGACAGACACGCTCAGGCTCTGGACAATCTCGACCACTGCCGCCCTCGTCTTGACCGTGGCCATCGGCCTGGTCTGGGCGCTCTCCTATCGCTACGGGGATCCTCCCCAGCGGCGAGGAGTCGCTGTCGAACGCGTCTCGATCAAGGACGTTGAGGGGCTCACCGAGTTCCTGGATGAGCACCGCGATCGGATGGCCGATCGCCACAGGGATGACGCCAGGGTCATCCCCACCTGGCTGTTTCTCCGGTCGATCGTCTTCGAAGACGCCCACGCGATCCGTGTTGGTGGCATGATCTGGCAACGCTATCCCGCAGAAGACCGTGAGCAGCTGACCCGCGGTGTCATCTTCCCGAACCTGGATCCGGACGCCGAGTCCTTCGAGCTGATCGAACGCTATCGCCGCCCCTTGGAGCAGGGGGGAGAGCTTGTCGCTTTCGCCTTCCGGGCCACGGTACGGGGATCGTTCGACTATCGGGCCTATCCCTTTGACCGCCAGTCGCTGCCAATCCAGCTCGCCCACCCCGAGGCCGATCGCAACGTCGTGCTTGCCCCCGATCTGGAACGCTATCCCTATTTGCAGCGAGGCGCCGGACCGGGCCTGAACCGGCCGTTGGAAGTCCCAGGCTGGGCGGTCGAGGGAAGCGGCTTTTCCTATACGATCAACACCTACAATGTCGAGTGGTCCCCAAATGACGAGGCCAGCAATGCCCGGGTTCCAGTTCTCCAGTTCGAGATCCTGCTGCACCGCAGGTTCCCCACTCCCTTCATCTCGCACATCGTGCCGATCCTGATCGTCGCGGTGCTGCTGCACGGGGTGCTCATCAGCTCCAGCTTCAACGAGCGGCAGCGCAGCAGCTCTGGCTTCAGTGCCTTCGGCGTGCTGGAGACCTGCGGAGCCTTCTTCTTCGCCATCGCTCTGATGCACATCGACCTCCGACGCGGTCTGGATCTCGACGTGATCACCTATATGGAGATGATCTACCTGATCGCCTATCTCATCCTCCTGCTCGTCGTGCTCGATGCCCTGGTCTTCACCACGAGCGACGCAGTCCCGTGGATCGAGTACCGCGACAACCTTCTGGCCAAGCTTCTCTTCTGGCCAACGCTCCTCGGCCTCGTCCTGGCGGCGACGGTTTGGACGTTCTATTGATGAGGACCAGGAAAACGAAGAACAGGATCTTGGCAATACCCCCCTTCGCCCGACGGAACACCACCGAACCCGAAGACTGCTGCCCCAATCGCGACGACGAGGAAAATCAGAGCGTATCGAAGCATGGCAACGCTCTCGAGTTCAGAGTGATGCCTCTGGCCGGGCCGCCCCCGCTGAGTCGTCGGCCGTGGTTGGGCCTATCGATGGGCTCGGCCCTCCGCACAGAGGAGCCCGGCCTCACCATCTCCAGCTCGCGACCACCGACAACACCCAGGCAACGTCTCTCAAGGATCACGTCTCTATTTGGTTCAGACCTGTTGAACAAGCTGGATGGACTCGGCGTCCTCCATGGCCTTAAGGGTGATCGCCCTCGTTCCGACACTTCTCTCTTGGGGGGGTGGTGCCCAAAGTTAGCATCAGTTTAAGAAAAAAAACGAAGGTCCCTGGTGACTCGTGTTTCTTTAGGAATGTCGACTAGAGTTTGGGACGAGGGGGAACTCCAAGCAGTCCAAGCGACCCGGACGCTGCCCATGTGCAGCTCATGTCCCCCTGCTTCCGGATGCCGGGGGTGGCCTTTGTTTCTGCACGGATCAACTGCTCGAAGGACTCACATGACCTACCGCACCAGAGTGCCTACGGCGCCACTCGTTCCGGAAGCGTTCCCCGACCGACAGCTTCACAACAGGAACGGGAATCAACCAATCACGCGCAACACAAGGCCAAGTGCCTTCCGCTCTGAAGTGCTTTGTTACGCCGTCGGTCGCCGAAGATCGCAAGCAGGGTCTCACGCTCCCTTCGGATTCCTTCCCGACCAGGGGCCATTGGGAACGGATCCTCGCCGATGAGATCGACGATCGGAGATGCGTAAAAGTCCAAAGACGACCTCGACAGGTGCGAGACCTGACGGAATCGGCTCGCTTCACTGGTCGAATGGCCTTCGGAATCCGGCCCGACGACAGGGGCCGATCCGCGAGTTGATCACCGTCGAGGCCCGCACGTGAGCAGGTTTCTCTTGCCGCTCAAGGCCTCATCTCTGTGGATATCCAGGACCTGCTTTCCACCCCGCAGCAGCCACTCGTCCTTGATGGGAATGGGTGCGACTTCGGCACCCCGTCTCCCGCAATCTCAGCAACAAGCCCCGGCTCCCTCGGGCGGGGAAACCGGGCCGGATGTGTCGTAACGCCTTGTCAGGTAACGCCTATCACTCGCCGTCACCCGTGATCACTTGGGCTGTTCAAAGTGCCTCCCGAAGGACTCGAACCTTCAACCCGCTGATTAAGAGTCAGTCGATCGTATCTGCTAAAGGCCAAGCAGGCAGTAGTTTACGGCTAGCACCCGCTCCGCTTGCCCACCATTTGCCCACCGACACCGATTTCCCTTGCGATCTGGCCGAGATCGCTGTCGTTTGGTCGGAACTGCCCGATGCGGTGAAAGCAGGCATCTTGGCAATCGTTCGCAGTTGGTCGGCCGAGTAGGCAGTAATACAGCTAAAGGGTTGAAATGACAGTCTCGGAGAGGGGTTTAGCAGCAAGACCACCTCTCGTTTAACCATCAGTTGCCCACCAAAACCGATCTCTCTTCCGCCCTGGCGAAGAAGGATAGAGCCCTGGAATTTTAACGCAACAAGAAATCTCATTTGGTTTTAGGGCGATGTATTCCATTTTCTTCGGACCTGACGTTACATGGGCTGGTAAGATCCGGAAGGCTATAAGATGTCACCAGCGGCGCGAACTTGACGTTAGTCAAGTTGTGTCGTATGTTTCAAAGAGGCTCCTGATGGAAGACCCCGAGGAGCATGGATTGGTCCATAAGGCGTTGACCAGCGGTCTGAGCAATTGCGTCGAGTGGAAGAGCGGAGTCGGTCGGCATAATGTGCTTCGCGATCTCGATGGCTTCACCGCAAAGCACGTCAAAGACTTATTGCTCGATTACGTGCGCAACGGTGGCACGATCAAGCAGGTAGTCGAAGATCGTCCGGGATACTGCGACCAGTATCGCTTCTACTATAAGGCGATCATCCCTCATGATGAGTTTCGGCATGGCATTTTCGTTGAAATAATCCTTGTCGATGATGATCCGGAAGTCCCCATGGTGTCGCTCGTCAGCGCCCATCCCCAGAGGCCAGGAAGATGATGGCACCTAGAAAGTGCAGTGGTTGCCGCGAGCGCGCCGTCAGGCCGGAGGTGCTCGACGTTTATCGTGCTGAAATCGAGCACGACGGCAGGAAGTACACAGTCGAGGTGCCCTGTCTCGCCGTGCTGAAGTGCCAGGCTTGCGGAGAGTTGGTCCTGGATGATGACGCGGACGAGCGGGTGATCGATGCCCTCCGCGAGGCCGCCGGCCTGCTCAAACCGGCCGAAATTCGGCTTCACCGCAAAGAGCTAAAATTGACTCAGGAACAACTCGCCGGCCTTCTGAGCATCGCTGAGTCGACGCTCTCACGGTGGGAGACTGGGACGCAGATCCAGCAGCGGAGTATGGACCGGATGCTCAGGGCATTCTTTGAAGTCCCCGAGCTGCGGAAGTTCTTCGGCGCGCCGGAACATACATGGCGAGGTGAGGCCGAGATCGTGTATCAGGATGAGTTCCAGCTGACTCGGTCGGAACACATGGGATTCTGGTCCGCCGCGAAGCAGCCCGTTGTGCACTGCTTGCCGGAACGGACGGTGAAGGTTAGCGCGACCGGTCAAGAGGGGATGGCCGCGTGATGTCGGAAGAACAGGTTCCTGTCTCGGTTCCATCTACCGATCCGTTCGCACTGGCCATCCCTGTCTCCCGGCAGGTTCAGATCCGTAATATCATCCTCTCTGAGAGTGCCAGCCGTCGAACTAGCAAAGCAGCAGCTATTCTTGATGACTTCAGTCCCACTATCCAGATTGCCCAGGTTCATCATGTGGCAGACCGAGAGGCCAAGAGCCTGATCGTCGTCGTCCCCCTCAAGCTCATCGTCGAGGAGGACGGTGACAAGCCGATCGAGCACGTTCGCATCTCAGCAACGTTCATCCTCTTCTACAGAGTTGATTCGTACGAGGGAATTGAGGAGGAGAACCTAGAAGCTTTTGCATCCATGAATGGCGTTTTCAACGCTTGGCCGTACTGGAGGGAATACGTCCAGTCCATGGCGGTGAGGATGGGACTTCCGCCGATCGTGGTCCCTGTCCACCGGATCTGACTCCAGTCCGCTTCTCCTGACCATCAACCTACGCTCGCCCTGGCCGGCTTAGGGGAGCAGACCGGGGCGAGGTCGTATTCGGATTGTGGACACATGTCGGGGTATCTGCCGAATCGATCCGTCACTTTGCCGGGGACCGGCCTCGGGCACCGGCCCCCAAAGGATCGATCAGAGGTAGTTCGGGGACTCGACCCGCCGTTCAGCCTCCGCTGCCGCCGCCAACCGATCGGCCTCGGCGTCGGAGAGCGTCCAACGCTCATCGGTCCAATCTGGCCACGAGGCCCACGGTTCGGCGTGCTCGGCCAGTTGGGAGGCGTACCATTCGGCGTCGGCGGCCGAGTAGCCGACCCGAGGGAGGGGGTTGCCGAAGGCGTCGGTCGGGCGATCGAGCCCGAGGCCGAAGCGGGTGGACTTGACGCGGCGGGTGCTGTCGAAAAGGATCGTCATGGGTGGGGCTCCTGTTCAGCCTTGCCCTCGGGGGGTCGGGTGAGTACCAGTCACCCGGCCCCCTCTCGTTTTCGGGCTTGCCCTTTGCTCGCCCGACATGAAAGAGTATAATTCATGTGTACCCGCAAAGTCAATATCGGTGTACCCATAAAATCAGAAAATGAGGGACCGATCCATGACGGACGCCACGCGTACCCGAGGCCGACCGCCGTCCGAGCGGAAGCGGACGGGCCAGGTCAAGATCCGGTGTTTCGAGGAATGGGCGGACTGGCTCCGATCGGCCTCCGATCAGACCGGCCAGGATGCGGCGGAGATCATCGCGGAAGCCGTCGCCGCATGGGCGAAGCGGAAGAAGCTGCCCGCGCCGCCGGAGCGGTGAACCGACGCCCGGATCGGGACCGATCCGCCCCGAGCGGCCCAAGCCGGATTGAATGCTTGCACCTCCGTTCAGTGGCGGTTATCGTCGCCCTCTTGATCCGCATTGAGACGGGATGAGGGGCGATGAGGCGATGGAAGGCGCGACGCTGGCTCCGACCGACTTCGAAGACTTCGTGACACGCTGGGAGGCATCGGGCGCCGCCGAACGGGCGAACTACCAACTGTTCCTCTCGGAGCTGTGCGACGTGCTCGGGGTGCCCCGGCCCGAGCCGACGAGGCCGGACGACTCGGAGAACGCCTACGTCTTCGAACGCGCCGTCACGTTCCAGAACGGCGACGGCTCGACCAGTACCGGGCGGATCGACCTGTACAAGCGGGATTGCTTCATCCTGGAAGCGAAGCAAGGCAGCGAGAAGCCGACCGAGGCCGACCCCGCCGCCCTGGCGTTGGCGATGCCGAAGAAGGCCCGGAAGAAGGGGACGGCCGTCCGGGGCACGGCCAAGTGGGACGAGGCGATGCTGGCCGCCAAGGGGCAGGCCGAACAGTACGTCCGCGCCCTGCCCGCCTCCGAGCCGAATCCGCCGTTCCTCGTCGTGGTCGACGTGGGGCACTCGATCGAGCTATTCGCCGACTTCACCCGGCAAGGCCGGACCTACGTCCCGTTCCCCGACGCCCAATCGCACCGGCTCCGGCTCCGAGACCTGGCCAGGCCCGACGCCCTCGACCGGCTCCGGCTCGTCTGGAGCGACCCCCAGGCGCTCGACCCCACCCGACGCGCCGCCAAGGTCACGCGCGAAGTGGCCGGGGAACTGGCCAGCCTGGCGAAGTCGCTCGAAGCCTCGGGGCACGCGCCCGAGGCCGTCGCCCATTTCCTCATGCGCTGCCTGTTCACGTTCTTCGCCGAGGACGTGGGATTGCTCCCCGAGGGGTGTTTCACCGACACCCTGCGCGACCTGAAAGCGAAAGGCGAGGCCCGCCTGTTCCCCGAGATGGTCCGTTCCCTCTGGGAGACGATGAAGACCGGCGGCTTCTCCCCGGTGATCCGCTCGAACGTCTATCGCTTCAATGGGGGCCTGTACGAGAACGCCGACGCCCTCCCCCTGACCGACGACCAGCTCGATTTGCTCATCCGGGCCGGTTCCTGCAACTGGCGCGAGGTCGAGCCGGCCATCTTCGGCACGCTCCTGGAACGGGCCTTGAACCCGATCGAGCGGCACAAGCTCGGCGCCCACTACACGCCCCGCGCCTACGTCGAACGCCTCGTGATGCCGACGATCATCGAGCCGCTGCGCGAGCAGTGGGACGCGGTGAAGGCCGCCGCCGTGACCTTGACCAACGAGGACGCCCCCGACGAGGCCCGCGCCGAGGTCCGCGCCTTCCTCGACACGCTCTGCCAGACGACCGTGCTCGACCCCGCGTGCGGGACCGGGAATTTCCTCTACGTCACCCTGGAACACATGAAGCGCCTTGAGGGGGAGGTCCGCGACGTGCTCCACGCCCTCGGCGACGAGCAGGCCGTCTTCGAGGGCTACGGGATGACCGTCGACCCCCACCAGTTCAAGGGGATCGAGATCAACCCCCGCGCCGCCGCTATCGCCGACCTCGTGCTCTGGATCGGCTACCTGCAATGGCACCTCCGCACCCTCTCCGGCAAGACGGTGGCCGAGCCGATCATCCGGGACTACCAGAACATCGAATGCCGCGATGCCGTGCTCGCCTACGATCGCGTCGAGCCGGTCACGGACGATCAGGGGAACCCCGTCACCCGCTGGGATGGCCGCACCACCCGGCCCCACCCGGTCACGGGCGAACCCGTCCCCGACGAGTCGGCCCGCGTCCCCGTGCTCCGCTACGTCAACCCCCGCAAGGCCGAATGGCCCGAGGCGAATTACGTGGTGGGGAACCCGCCCTTTGTCGGAAATAAGCGTATGAGACTTGTTCTCGGTGACGGCTACGTTGAAGCCCTTCGGCAATGCTGGGCTGATGTTGCCGAAACCGTTGACTTTGTGATGTATTGGTGGGAAAAGGCTAGCAAGTTAACACAAGACGGCAAGGCATCACGCTTCGGTTTTATTACAACAAACTCGATTGTTCAGTCATTTAACAGAAAGCCAGTCCAAGCAGCTTTAGATAACGGACTATCTTTGATATTCGCCGTGGCCGATCACCCTTGGGTCGATAGTCATGACGGCGCAGACGTTCGTATCGCGATGACTGTCTGCGCCGCAGGAACGTTGCCAGGCACAATACTTGAAACTGTCCCTACGCATGACGAAGATAATGCCAAGGTTTTCCGGGTCCAAATCGGCACCATCACCTCAGCATTAACAGTCGGCGTCGATTTGTCCTGCGTCATCTCTTTAAGGTCAAACGCAGGCTTATCATGTCCAGGCGTTCAATTGTCCGGCCAAGGGTTCGTGTTAGGGCCGGAAATTGCCGACACATTTAGCGAGGTGACAGTTAGAAATCTTATCAGACCCTATCTAACCGGACGTGATCTTACTCAGACCCCTCGCCGTCAATATGTCCTCGACACTATCAATCTCGCTGAAGACGAACTGAGAAAAGAATATCCAGATGCATACCAGTGGCTATTTGACCGCGTTCGGCCGGAAAGGTTGCATAATCCTCGTCCCAAGTATGCCCGGGAATGGTGGTTGCATTCTGAGCCTCGTGCTCGGTTCCGGAAATCATTGGAGTCTTTGAAACGATTCGTCGTCACGTCACGAACAGCGAGGCATCGGACTTTTCAATTTCTCGATTCGATTTGTCTTCCAGAAACCAAGGTTCTTGTATTCGCTTTTGGAGATGCTTTATTCCTTGGTATCCTATCAAGCAGGATTCATACTGTCTTTGCCAATGCGACAGGAGGTTGGCTAGGGGTTGGGAATGACTCAACCTACAATCACTCGTCTTGCTTTGATCCATTCCCGTTTCCAGTCTGCGAGGATCACTCCTCGAAGCGAATCCGCGAACTGAGCGAAGAACTTGACGCCCACCGCAAGCGCCAGCAGGCCGCCCATCCCGACCTGACCCTCACCGGCATGTACAACGTCCTGGCCAAGCTCCGCTCCGGCGAACCGCTGACGGAGAAGGACCGGGCGATCCACGAACGCGGCCTGGTGTCGGTCCTGAGACAGATCCACGACGACCTCGACGCCGCCGTCTTCGACGCCTACGGCTGGCCCCACGACCTGGCCGACGAGGACATCCTCCGCCGCCTCGTCGACCTGAACCGCGAACGGGCCGCCGAGGAAGCCGATGGCCTCGTCCGCTGGCTCCGCCCCGACTTCCAGGCCCCCGACGCCGCCAAGCCCAAACCCGCCACCCAGGCCCGGCTCGGCCTCACCCCCGACGACGAGCCCGAGCCCGCCAAGCCCGCCCCCGGCCGCGCCCCCAAGGCCGCCAAGCTCCCCTGGCCCAAGACCCTCCCCGAACAGGTCAAGGCCGTCCGCTCCGCCCTCTCCTCCCACCCCTCCGGCATCTCCCCCGACCCCCTCGCCCGCACCTTCCTCCGCGCCCGCGCCGACCGCGTCCAGGAACTCCTCGACGCCCTCGTCTCCCTCGGCCAGGCCCGCGAACTCGAAGGGGGCCGCTACGTCGCGTCGTAGGCTAACGACAGATCTAGAGAATCACGGAATGAAAAATCAGAGATTTCTGAGCACAACACCTAATTCAATAAACGCTGGAAGGATTACTAGCGCGCATCCCGTAGCAAACAGAAAGACTGATGCGTTGTGGTGTCCGTATTCGTCGACTTTGGAATACGCTCCCAGGGCAACCCCTCCGAGCGCCATGCAAAACGTGCAACTTCCTGCAATCCATCTCCAAAATCGTTTTGATGTTCTCAGTTCGATGCATCCATTTTCGATCAAACGAAGCCTTTCAACTTCTGCCCTCTCTCTGTCGCACCTTTCAAGAAAGTTATCTCTTTCAAGCACCAGCCGAGTATTGGTTTGCTTGAGATCATCGATATGAATGTTCGTGATATAATTTGCTCTGGGTGCCGCCGACAACTTCGCAAGTTCGATGAGTTTCTGATGTTCTGCATCCTCAACCCCTTGTGAAGTGAGGTCATCGGCGGCATCGGGCACCGAATCGGCCGCTTTTGTTGCAAGTTCCTTCAGATCCGGGATATCTATAGGAAAATCGTCCGACTGCGTCATACGGTCGCCTTTCCGATGGCTTCCCTGAAATGCTCCCGGATCAGATCAATCGGGATGTCCGTATTCCTCGGGATGCGGCCTTTATGCTTCAGACAGACGATTTGCCATGGTGATCCTGCCGCATGAGTCATGTTAGAGAGCTTCTCGGCAGAGTATTGGCCGTAGGCACTCCACACACGATCAAGCAAACCCCGAACGTATGCCTCGCTAGGACCTGCATCGGCCGGAGGAAGTTCCGGAGTTACAATACGAATTCCCCCCCGCTTCCCCTGAAAATCAAACTCCGTTGCGAACCGATCGATTGGGGCTTTGCCGAAATCCTTGAATTCGTGAAACAAAGAATCAACAACCGGGCCATAAGGCCAAGCCTCAATCTGCTCATCAATAAGTGGACGGCCGGTCAAACCCAAGTGCCAGCCATGAGCGTAATAGACGAGCTTTTGAAGCTTCATGGGGGACACAGAGATTTCATTCTCGAACGATTTGCCAAGGAAGTAGTTGGCAATCGTTTTCGCGCTATATGACATTGCGATCACCCTCCTACTTCGATAGTGAGACTGTAGCGGTGTACAAAATCTCCGTCATCTATGGTACTTTCGTATTCGGCATCTGTGCCACGAAATTTTCATGTTAAATATTCGCTTTTGTCGGCTGTTGCCTTTCCTAACCTTCCTAGATTTTCCAGGCTCAATCATGCCCCAAGCTGGAAATCGATAAGATAATTGGGTCCTTCCCGGACCGATTTCCGGGTGACTCCAAGGGGAACAGTCACGGGGTACAAGAGACTTACTTTTTGAATGAAATTACCCAGCTTAACAGGGGGTTGGGGCGATGAGGACGAGGCGTGATGAATCCCGGTATCGGGGGCTCTTGGAGCGGTCGCTCGCCGAACAATGGTGGAGGGCACGTCCGGACAAACTCATTCGCGGCCTGTGGGAACGGTTGAACCAGACGCAGAAGGCCGAATTCCTGGCCTGGGTCTGGAGCGACTCGCCGCAACCGGCATTGGAACCGGAAGAGGCCAAACGCGCCGAAGAGGACATTCAGCGCAGGGCCTCTCAGGTCATCTGGGACGAAGCGCAGGCCGCCCGGAAGGCGTCGCCGGAGTGGCAACGGATCAACGTTCCGGTTGAGCGGCCCTTATCTCGTTCCTGACGCGGCTCGCTTCCTTCCGACTTCGCGAGGTTTGCGAGAGGCCGGGGCCAGCCCCCTTTGCCCCATCGCACGCGATCCCCTGGGAAGGTTGACAAGTTTCCAGTTAGAATGACTGGCATCGGGTAGCCGCCGGGTTGCAAACCGGGTGGCTCGATGCGGCCGGTCGGGATGGTGTTGCACTCACCGCCAGTCCCGGCCGGCCGGCCCGGTGTGGTGAGTGCATCTCATGTCCGAGACAGACGCCCCCGTCGGCGATCCCCTGGAACAGGGGATCGGTCATCTCCTGCGAACCGTCCCCGAGACATGGGCGGAGTTCGATCCGGATTCGCTGAGCGAGTCGGAAGAACAAGCCCTCATGCTTCTCACGGCCGCCGGGATGATCGGCCGACGCGTCACGTTCCGGCTCCAGATGTTCGGGCACTCCGAGGCCGTGGAAGCGACAATCAGCCTGACCGGGGAATATGGCCTCGTCGAGGCGATGGATTCCCTGTCGTCCGGCATGTGGGACGTTTGGCGCGACATCTTCGAGCGGCGGAAGGCCGGCGATCAGAAGGACGAACCCGCGTTCCATTGCGAGCGCGTCGGCAAAGAACAGTGGCGATTGACCGATCAAGGCGTCCTGGCCCGGAGCGACTTGGACGAAGGCGAAGAATCGCGCGTGTTCGACTTCGTGTTGCGTCGGGGATTCTTCAACGGGCAACCCCGATTGATGCCCGATGGTCGTCTCAGCCAACGCCTCCCCGTGGCCGGCAAGGGCAAGCTGGAACGGATGCGCCGGGTGAAGCCTGAGACTGACACGGCCGGGGTGAGCATCACGAATTGGGACGCCGGCGCCCATGCCTTCGCATCGGCCTTCGAAGCATTCCTCAAGGCGAAGGCTCCGGAAGTATCGGCGAACCCGGCACCCGATCCCATCCCCCCGGGGACCGACCCGACGCCCGAGGCCGCCCCACAGGGGGCCAGGAAACCTCGAACGAGGCACCGCCCCCGGAATCAAGGAAAAGCCGATCAGTGCGTCGGGGTCTACCTCGGATACCTTGAGCGCAATGAGTGCCCGCCTGGCCCAACCGAGATCGCCGCCGAAGTGGGTTGCTCGGTTGCAACCGCAAGTCGGGCGATCCAGCGATGGGAAGAGAAACGAAAAGCGATGGCCCGGGACGAGGCGCGGGGGCGATACCGCGATCAAGCATGACGTTGCGTAACGTTACGCAACCTTGATTTCCAAGCGGCGCAAGGGCTTGCGACAAAATCGGCCGGATGTTGTGCAATCCGGCCCTTCGGGTGAGGCCGCCACGTGGGAGCGGCCCGACCCGAGGACATACGACATGAAGACGCACAGGCTTGCCGATTCGCCCGTCTCGGATCGGACCTTCAAGGCCGCCGGCCTCTTCGCCCGGCTGGCTGACGCGATGGACCGTAGCGACCTGGCCGCCGCCGCTGACGCCCAAAAGGAACTGGCTCGACTTGGCTACGTCGTCCGCATCGGCGCGGAGTCGATCGTCCAGCCTCGCTTGCAGCCCTACGCCCCCTCCGACGAGGCCGACGGCCGGGGGGTGCGATGATGGGACGCCCCGAACCGCAGAAGGCCCCCACGGGGCCGCACGAGCCCGCCGTCGGACGCCTGGCCTATCGCCTGGATGAACTGGCCGAGGCCCTCGGGGTGAGCCGTCGGACCCTGGAACGCCTGCGATCCGCCGGCCGATTCCCGAAGCCCGATCGCGTGGTCGGCCGGATGCCATTGTGGGCGCCGGAGACAATCCGCAAATGGATCGAAGGGGGTGGCTCATGAACACTCCGCCCCTTCACGTCGCCGAGCCGTCCCCCGAGAACGTCGCGGCCTGGCTCCGCCCGCTGGTCGAGCCCGGCAGCATCATCGAATTGCGGGTGCTCGGGGTGATCGATAATCCGAACTATCCCGCGTTCACCGTGGCCGGGTACTTCGATTCGGACCACCTCGACCCGTTGGCCAAGGTCGCGCTTGCCTGGACCCCGAAGGCGGAGGGAGTGTATGTCACGATCAACCCCCTCGTGCCCGACATGCTCGCCCTGGCCAGCAATCGGGTGAAGCGGAAGCCCAAGACGACGGCCGCCGATGAGCATGTGCTCCACCGAATCGGCCTCGTCTTCGATGCCGACCCGAGGCGCTCGCCCTCGGGGATTTCGAGCACCGACGAGGAGAAGGCCCGCGCCCGGGATCGGATCATCGCCCTCCGCGACGGGTTGACCGCCCGGGGATGGCCCGAGCCGATCCTGGCCGATAGCGGCAACGGCTATCACTTGCGCTACCGGGTCGATCTGCCGAGCGATGACGGGGGCCTCATCGCTCGGGCCTTGAAGGCCGCCGACGCGCGATTCTCCGATGATCGGGTCCAGATCGACGCGAAGTTGTCCAACCCGGCCCGCGTCATCAAGCTGTATGGCTCGATGGCTCGCAAGGGGGACTCGACGCCGAACCGGCCCCATCGGTGGACCGCTGTTTTGGAAGGCCCGACGAGCCGGGGAGATTTTCACGTCGTCCCCCGGGAATTGCTCGAAGCGCTGGCGTCGGAGGCCCCGTCGCCCGCTGATCGGGAATCGAACGTCTGGAGCATGACCGCCGGGACCGGCGCGGCGGATCGTGCCCGAGCCTACATCTTCGCCCCCGGCTTCCCCGACGCAGTCGAAGGGGAGAACGGACACGGACGGCTGTATCACGTCGCCTGCGTGCTCGTCGATGGGTTCGGACTGTCCGAGGCCGACGCCTATCCGATCTTCGCGGAGTGGAACGGGGCGAAGGCCAGGCCGCCCGAGTCGGAGAAGCAGTTGCGCCACAAGCTGGCCGACGCGGCGAAGAACCATCCAAGCCCGTCCTGCAAGCTCCTGAACGCCCCGAGGCCCGATCGGGAGGGATCGGATTCGGGTCGGGAGGGCGAGAGCACCGGGCAATCGGATGGCCCAACGGTCGCCTATCAGCGCCTCGAAGTGGACCAGTGCGTCATGGCGGTCGATCGCCCTGGTGAGCCGAATTATGGATTCGTGCTCGCCGACGAGGGGGATTGGGCCACCGTCGTCTTCCGGCCCGGTGAGGAAGGCGAGGCGGAGGTCCGCATCCACAAATCGGATCTCCGCTTGCAGGACGGGACGCCCCTCGAACTCGGCGACGAGGGCGCCCAACCCGAATTGCTCACGACCTGCATGGCCGACATCAAGGCCGAGCCGGTCAAGTTCCTCGTCCCCCGGGTGCTCCCGAAGGGGAAGCTGGTCACGGCCGCCGGGCTCGGCGGGGCCGGCAAGGGGATGTTCTGGTCGGCCCTCGTCGCGGATCTGACGCAAGGCCGCCCGACCCTCGGCCTGGACTACGATCCGCCCCCGGCCTGCGACGTGCTCTTGCTGGGTTGCGAGGACGGCTCGGCCGACACCATCAAGCCGCGATTGCTCGCCAATGATGCCGACGTGCGGCGGGTCCACACGCTCGACGGGGTGAAGGACGCGAAGGGGAAGCCGGGTCCGTTCTCCCTGGCCCAACTGGCGCCGCTCGATGCCCACCTGGCACGTCGGCCCGAGGTGAAGCTGGTCATCATCGACCCGATCACCGGATACATCGGCGCGGCGGGAATCCGGGACCATCACGACGCGGAACTACGCTCGATCCTCGAACCGCTGGCCAAGCTGGCGAACGATCGCGGGGTGACGATCCTGACCGTCAAGCACCTGAACAAGGACGAGGCGAAGACGGTCGCCAGCCGGGTCGGCGTCTCGATCGCCTACGTCAACGTCCCCCGCGCCTGCTTCGCCATCGCCAGCGACCCCACAGACGACTCCCGGCGCGTGCTGGCCCCGTTCAAGTGGAACCTGAACGTCCCCCGGCCTTCGTCGATCGGGTGGACCCTGGAATCTCCCCCTTCCGATCGGGTGGCCGCGATCCTGGCCGAATCCGACCACCTGAGCGAGGCCGACCGCGACGAACTCGGACGCCAGCTCTTCCGCCTGAACTGGTCGGGGCCTGTCGACATCTCCGCCGACGACCTCTTGCAGTCCGCCACCCGATCCGGCAAGGCGAAGAATCAAGGCGAGATCGACCGCGCCGCCGATTGGCTCCGCGAACGGTTGAAGGACGGGCCGGCGAGTTCCATCACCTGCGCGAGGGAAGGCGACGAGGCGATCGGTCGGGCCTTCCCCGAGCCAGGCCCCGAGCTGATCGGTGACGAACTGAACAAGCAAGTCCTCGGGCGCGTGAAATGGTGGCGCGAGACGATCCTCAAGAAACGCCTCGGAGGAGAATCGAAGCGAGCCGGGTTCAACGGCCCGTATTTCTTCCGACTCCCCGAAACGCCCTGGCCCCCGTCGCCCGAGGCCATCCGGGAGGCGGAACGGGCGAACGAGGCCGCCATGCCCTCCGGCCTCGATGCGCTCCATTCCGGGCCGGACGATGCCCGCATCTGGACGATGCGAGCCTCGGGAACCCCCGTGGAAGCCGTGGAAGCCGTGGAGGAACCTTTAGGGGACGTGGATACCACGGATCGGACTCCACGGGCCGACACTGCTCCAACCGGCGATTCCGCCCTGTCCGTCGTCGCCCCGGATGACCCTCCCGACACGCGCCCCCGTGGAAGCCATCCCGTGAAAGCCATGCCCCTTAAAGGGGACTCCACGGCTTCCACGGACTCCACGGGCGATCCTCTCCCAGCGTCCGAGGATCTGCCGATGACCTCCCGCGACGATCAGACCTCTTGTGAACAAACGTATTGAGCCATCCCGTCAATGACCGTACAATCACGACAAGCAACGTCTGCTTGCGCCAGCAAGCGACAAACGCGGAGGGAAGCGACCGATGGCATCGTTCAGGAAGCGCGGCAAGGTCTGGTATTTCCGCTACACCGATGCCGACGGGGTGAAGCGGGAAGCGAAGGGATGCCCGGATCGTCGGATGACCGAGGAAATGGCCAGGGAGGCTGAGTCGAAGGCCGCCCGGCAACGCGCCGGACTGATCGACCCGAAGGCCGAACGCTTGGCTGTCGCGGAGCGTCGGCCGATCCTCGGTCACCTGGACGACTTCATCGCGGCCCTGACCGCGAAAGGGGGTGATCCGAAGCATGTTCGCCAGACGCGAACCTACGCGAGCCGGATCATCGAATGGGGGGCGATCCGCTCCATTTCCGAGGTGGCACCGTCGACGGTCATGATCGCCCTCGGGGAGTTGAAGGCGGAGAACCGGTCGGCCCGGACGCTGAATGCCCACCTGACGGCAATCCGGCAATTCTCCCGATGGTTGCATCGGGACGGGCGGAGCCTGGACAACCCCCTTGCCGGGATGAGCAAGTTCTCCGAGGCCGCCGATCGTCGGCACGATCGACGAACGCTCTCGGTCGAAGAACTCCGCAAGCTGATCGAATCCGCCCACCGTGGAGAATCGTATCGGAAGATGACCGGCCCGGCCCGCGCCCTCTGCTATCGGCTGGCGGTCGCGACGGGCCTACGGTTCTCGGAACTGGCCAGCATCACGCCCGGTTCGTTCGACCTGGACTCCAAATCTCCCACGGTGACGGTGGCCGCCGCCTACACCAAGAACGGGGAACCGGCCACGCTGCCCTTGCCCCACGACCTGGCCGAAGACCTGGCCCCGCATCTGGAGACAATCGCACCCGAGGCCCCCGCATTCCCCCTACCAGACAAAGGGGCTGCGATGCTCCGGATCGACCTGGAAGCCGCCGGGATCAAATACCGGGACGCCTCGGGCCTCGTGTTCGACTTCCACGCCTTGCGGTGCCAGTGTGCCACCCTGGCCGATGCGGCTGGCGTCTCGCCCCGAGTCGTCCAACGCCTCATGCGGCATTCGACCCTGGAACTGACCGGACGCTACACGAGGCCCCGGACGGTCGATCTGGAGCAGGCCGCCCGATCGATTCCCTCGATCCGACCCGAGCCCCCCGAGCGTGATTCAGCCCGTGCGACGGGGACGAATGGGCAACCTATCAGCGAACACCTTGCCCACTATTTGCCCACCGAAGGGGACGGATCGAGTCGGCCCGAGTCGGATACCGTCGCAACCCTCGATATGAATAGTGCGCTGGACGATCGGCGCAAAGAGAAACCCGAGGCGGGTTTAGACGCCTCGGGTCGGGATGAGTCGGCCGGTGTCACAAGTGCCTCCCGAAGGACTCGAACCTTCAACCCGCTGATTAAGAGTCAGCTGCTCTGCCGATTGAGCTAGAGAGGCATGGCATGTGTGAAGAAGTTCAATCTTACGGGTTTGGGGGGGAGGGTTCAAGGGAGTTTCAGGAGGAAAGGGGAGAGAAATTGAGCCGAAGGGGGGCGGTCCGGATGAGGAGGCCCCCCCGGGGAGAGAGGGAGAGGGAAGGATTAGCGGATGCGGATCGAGCGGAGGTCTTCGTAGGTTTTCCCAAACTGATCGGTGGTCCGGACGCGGAGGGCGTGGGTGCCGGGAGGGGGGTCGGAGGGAAGGGTGCCACGCCAGATGTGGGACGATGTGATGACGTTCGGCAGTTTGCGGCCGGGGGGAGGGGTGTCGCTCTCTTCAAGGGCCTTCATCCGGACGTAGTAGGGGTCTTCGGTAGCGGCACGTTCGAGGGTCGTCCAGGTCCCGCTGTCGCCGAAGGACATCTCGACGGTCGAGCGCTCCGAGCCGGCGAAGACGTTGACGAGGACCTCGGTCGAACCGGCCTCGGACGAGGCAAGCTCCTCGGGAGCGAAGATGGTCATCTGGTGGCTGGCAGGGCGGCGGGCGGCGCGGAACTCGATGTCGTAGTTCTGGCCGTCGAAGGTGAAGATCGAGTAGCCGTTCGGGGCACCGTCTCGCATCGTCGTATGAGGAATGCCGAACTCGTTTGGAGCACCACTCCACCAACTGCCACAAGCGGTCACGTTGATGACGTGGTGGTGTGGCTCGGCGCCGTGGAAGTCGTCGTCTTTTCCAATGAAAATGTGTTCCTGATAGTGGGTGTGAGCCGAGACGGACAGGGTAAACGGCCGCTGTTCGATCAGGCGGTACAGCTCGTGACGGTCCTCGACGTTGACCAGGGGGATGTGCATCATCAGCACGACGAGCTGATCCTCGGGAATCATGGCCAGGTCGTTGCGGATGAACTCCATCTGCCGCTCGCCGAATCCGCCCGTGTAGCGGCCTCGGCCGCCGTCCTCGGGGACGAACCAACTGATGTCGTCGAGCACCATGAAGTGGACCGGCCCGTGGTCGAACGAGTAGTACGAAGGGCCGTAGATGCGTTCAAAGGTTTCGTCGGAAAGTTCGTCGTTCGGCGCGTCCTGGTTGGTGTCGTGGTTGCCGATGACGTTGTACCAGGGGATGCCGATCAGGGCGATCGCCTGGTTCAAGGGTTCCATCACCGAGAGGTCGTCGAAGACAATGTCGCCGAGGGTGACGCCGAAGGAGGCGTTCGTCCCCTCGGCAAGAATGGGCTCGATGATGTCGTGGGCGATGTATTCGACTTCCTTGATGTCCCTCGGCTGCGTGTCGCCGAAGAAAAGGGCGCGGAAGACGTCGGGCTCGGCCTGGGGGTGCAGGGCGAAGTCAACCGAGTCGGGCAGAGGACCGGTCGGCGCGACGCCGGGGAAGCGTGACTCGGGGGAACCGGCCGGCTTGTGGATGTAGAAGAACTGCGGCAGGTTGTCCTCGTTCAGCGGGGTCATCCAGCCTCGTGGCTTGAGGACGAAGAGGATTGTGTCGTCGTCGATCGGCAGCTGATAGCGGCCGTCGGAGTCAGTTTTGACGATCTCGCGGCCGTTGGACACCTTGATGTCGGGGATGCCTTCCTCGTCGTCACCGCGGAGGCCGTCGCCGTCGCGGTCGTGGAAGACGATTCCGGTGGCGGTCGTCGGTTCGACCGGTTCGTTCTCGTTCTCGTCATCGGCGCGGAGGGCAGGAGCCATCAGCAGGGGCAGGGCGAACAGCAAGAGGAGTCGGAAGGGGTGGAGTCTGGTCACGGAGATCTCCTGATCGTAGGCGGGTGCAAGGCCATCGCGGCGAGGTCGGGGTGTCCGGTTCGGGGCCCCTCAGAACCCACGGGCGGATCGTACCACGATTTCAAGAGGATCGCATGAGCCTGGCATGTTCGATGCGTGCAGACGCCGATCCCCTCCGGATCGGGTGATCGGGAGTGCAATTCGAGTCGAGCAGCCATCGAGGGCGGTCAGCGAGGATCAAGACCCTTGCTCCAGGTCCCGAGTCGGTTCGATCGGGCGGTCGATCGGCCCGGTTGAGGGTTTCGGGGCGGAGCGGTCGGGCGCGGTGCGCTCGTCGGTGCGCGGTGCGGTGCGCCGGTCGGGAGGGGAGAAGGGGTCGGAGGGAGGGTTGCGGATCTCGTTTTGGGTTTCGGGGTTGCGGCGATTCTCAGGAGAGGGTTCGGGGC